>CAXMSP010000088.1:0-22592 GCA_964196225.1 uncultured Gammaproteobacteria bacterium
AAGATTTGTCTGGGTGGACGCACGTAGGATTTGGTGGATTTTTGGTTGAAAACGGAGTTCTGCGCACCGCAGGTGGAATCGGAGTTCTCTGGTTCGATGGAGAAAAAATAGGTAACGCGATTATTCGCGTAGTCTACAAAGTCAAATCACATGAAGATAATAGTGGTGTTTTCGTTCGAATCCCTGACCCGCCTGAAGATCCCTGGATGCCCGTCCACAAGGGTTTAGAAATTCAGATCAACGAGGCTGGAAAGACTGAGTACCACAGTACCGGTTCCATCTATACATTCACCAAAGCTACGTCACAACCCACCAAGGTGGGAGAGTGGAATACCATGGAGATTACCCTCGACGGTGCAAGCACTGTGGTACACATTAATGGAATTCTTGTATCCGAATATACAGAGGGTGACATTGTCCCTCCCAAGGATAACGACGGAGATCCCGACCGTGGATTGCGTCCCATTACTGGATTTATTGGCCTACAAAATCATCCACAGGGTAAAACAGTTTATTTCAAAGAAATTTCGGTCCATCCCATCAATAATTAGATACGCGACTGAGACTACTCCGTTTTCAGATCACCTCGAAATAGAACAATAATGGTACGGGCGCTACGGCGACAGCCACTAGTAAAATGAAAACGTAAAACGGGAATATCTTACTCATACCGGCAATAACACCAATACCACCGCCGCCGCCAATTAGTGCATTTCCTGGGAGATTCAGTATGGCTACTATAGCCAGGTATCGATGCCTTAAGAGAAAAGGAACCAGTTTTCTGGGTGCTTTTTCGTATAGAAGTTTAAGCCGCTGTTGTTGATCCAGAGGTTCAAGTTGAGCTACCAGCGCGCTTGCCTTGTAGAGATGAAACCAATTAAGCAGCAGTATAATCAGGTGGGGTGGCGTCTTTCTTCCAATGATGAAGCTGATCGTTAGCGCCATCACCGTGCACAGATAGATGAGTAAGGCTCCCTTATTGCCCAGAAGAATCATCAACGCCAAACCTATTTCGATACCAGGCATGAATGGAATCGTCATTAATAGAACGTATAGTAGCGTAGAGCCGAGGACCATGAATTGGAGCATCGAATCATGGCGAGGAAACAGCTGAAATTCAATCTGGTGTGTAAGCCAGGTTCCACCGATATTAATCGACACCACTACGAGCACGAACAGCAGAAATTTAACAAATCGCTTAGATTTTAATGGTGGTGCCTGTGCATGATTTGTGTCAGCCAATCTTGTCTCCAAAGGAGAAACACTCATTAATTCCTAAGCATTCATGAGTAGCGGTGTATTACTGCTTGAGGGATCCCTTAAACCAGTACTCTCTATGGGTATTCCAGTACCACCGCTCCTTTGTCCAGACAAAGGTTACTTCTGCCTGATCTCCACGCACTACGCCCTGCCATTCAATCTTACCGTGGGTTGGGCTCAACGTTATCGCTTGAAAGTGAATACTGTCGCCAACGTCGCTGGCAGAATAGGCAACATCGGAGAAGTTGTACTTGTTACAGGTGGTGGAGATAAACCGGCCATTGTTGAAGACAATCTCTTCAGCCTCATTAGGATCGAGATCCTGGCCTTTCTCACCATTGAAACCAGTAAACATCTTTCCATCCAGAAGGTGGGAGGTTTCTAAGGCAAGTGCAGGATTAAAAAATAGAATAAAGCAGGTAGTAGTGATCAGGATGTTGATTTTCTGTCTGCTTGTCATGACAACCTCCTGCTGATTGCAGGCCGAGGAGCCATGATAACAGCCAGTTCGGCCGACCGAAAGCAGACGCTCATAGTGCAGGGCTGAGCGGCGACCTTCGGCCACAAGCGGTCACTCAGAATTTATTCCTTAACTTCAGCTTACGGCACATTGCAAACCCTTGGGCTGGTCAAGTCGATTCTCTAAGGGCCAGTCAAAGGAATGCGCCTCTCCGCCAATGGTGTACTCGATTAGGTCCGGCAGCCGCCGCTTCACGAGCCCATCAGTAGTCCGGGAAAATACAAGGCATTAAGCTTACGAAATTATTTTTCACATTGGTAACAGTTAATCAAGCCTTCGCACCAGCGATTTGCCGTAATTTTTTCGGGTCATTGATTTTAATAGTACGTCGGTCGACATCAATAAGTCCGTCTTTTTGAAAACCTGTCAGAATTCGACTAATAGTCTCAACCGCTAGACCCAAATAATTACCCATGTCATGACGCGACATGCTTAAATTAAATTCACTGTATGAGTAACCATTCATTTCAAATCGACGTGCTAAATCACATAAAAAACTAGCCATCCGACCATTAGCATCTTTCTTTGCTAGCAATACGACCAGATGATAGTCGTGTGCGAGCTGAGCCGAAAGTAACCTTGGATAACCACGAGCCCGATCAGAATCTGACAATTGTGCAAAGACCAATTTAAGAACCGAGGTCGTCTCTAGTGCGACAGCGGAAGACAGGTGTGCCTCATTTTCAATCCCATCAAACCCAACCACATCACGAGGCAAGTGAAAACCCAGAACCTGTTCTTCGCCGTTCTCTGTAGTTAGATATGTTTTTATCGATCCGCTATTAATGACATATAACGCCAATGATTGATCACCATTATAAAAAACATGCGCACCGCGCTCATAGATCCGAATGTTTCGCTTGACTAAAGGGACCCTCCCAGGAATGTCCATCAATTGCTTTGTCAAATAACTATCTTTTGAATTGCGAGTTTGGTGACCAGGGTTTTGAAGTGGCAGGTTCGAGGCAGAAATATGCGCTGGTGTAATGACTTTTACTTCCTTCTTGGAAGCCTGATGTAGTAGATCAGACATAATCCCTCCTTTATTGTTTGTTCCGAACAAGGTATCCAAATCGAGAATAGCAGATCGATCGTCAGCAAGTAAACTATCGTTGTGTCGCTATCAACTTAACGGGCAATCAGCCCTTGATGTTTCATACCTGAGTGACGGCTTAGGGTGGCGATTTCAACTGATCGACGCAACACTTTATCTTTAGAGCGAAAGATGGAGTGTGGACAATGGCCCTTAGACCTCGAATATATTACAACGCAGAACAGAAAGCTGAGATGTGGGATCGCTCTACGCAGTGCAGGCAGTTGTTGCGGTGCGACTAGCCCATATTCTGTGACCAGGCCACGGATTTGATTGGCCTTGGCAACTCGATGGCTTTTGATTTCATCTCGGATGCGATGCATCGCCTGGAGATCCTGCTGCCTAACCGTCTTCACCCTGACCGGGTGCATATTGGGTCTGCTCATGGCCTCGCATATTGCCGCGGCATCGTTGGCGTCGTTCTTGTTGCTCTTGATAAAAGGCTTCACGAATTGTGGTGGAATGATTTTTACCACGTAACCCTTTTTAATTAACTGCCTGGCCCAGTGGTAGGCACCGGCACAGACTTCCATGCCAATTTCGGTTCCGGGTTCGATGGTGTCGCATAGAACCTTCAACCATTTACCTCTGGATAACTGTCGTTTCCAGACGGTTTTTCCCCTGCGATCAGCACCATGTAACTGGAACACATCCTTTGCCAAATCAACACCAACTCGATTAATCTCCATTGTGGACTCCTCTTTATCGTTAACTGAAACGTCAATCTCAGTTTGGCACATCGATGCCGATTAGGTGAGGAGGAGTCCATCCCATTGCTTTGGGTCGGTAGCTGACCTCTAACCTTTCTAATTGAGTGTCTGCTTTAGCCAATTCTTCCAGCCAAACTCGGGGGCTCGGCAATCGGTATGCATCCGGTGAGGGCCAGAAACTACAAACCTGAAGTCATATCACGACTTCCAGATTTCGGGGGTCGGCTCGGTGGCCTTGCCAATTTCGATGCGTTTGCGGGTACCCTCACGTTGAAACTGGTTGCTTTCATCGGGTAATTCCTGCGCGAGTTCGGCAATACGCAAACGTTCGGTTTGCGGCACGATACGCCCGGCGTCCTTGAGTCCCTGGTGGCGTGCCCAGGCAGCGTATTTCCTGTTAACCTGGTGTGGTTGATAAGCACTGACCGTATCCGGAACAATATCGTATTCAAGCGTCAGTGCCCCGTCAGCTGCAGCGGCTGAGATTAACTCTTCACCTTCCCGGGTACGCGCGATAATGGCGTTGGTGCCGGGGTCGTCGACGCTACCTTCTCGCGTTGGCGATCCTCCAATCCAGGTATCCAGGGCGGCGACGTCGGCCGCTTCACCGATTGCATCCGGACAGATTTTGCAGCGAAACGGGAGCTGCCAGGTAGTTTCGTCTTCACCCCAGTAATCGATGTAGTGAAATTCCTGCGCCTTGTCTCCAGTCTCGACCCGTGTCGGGCCCGGGCAGCCGCGACCACGGTAGCGCAAACCGGTGACCTCATCCGGATCGATACCCATGCGTTTATAGAACGCTACCGTTCCCTGGGGTGTACCGTAACCACCGCATACCAGTGTCAGCCAGTACTTGACCAGCTCGTCGACGCGTTCATCCTGTTTGGCATAATTCCTGAGCGCGGATACATCACAGGGCTTACCGATAAAGGCAAAAGGCTGGTTGCGATCGAGCACCTCGCCAATATCAATCAAGGGTGCCGCCGGGCCGTAGCGCGAGCCTGCGGCTTCGATCACTTCGGCCTCGGTAAAACTCAAGGCGCGTTCACCGAAACTGGGTTCGGTGCTTGACGTTTTGACGTGCAGGATAAAATCGACACGTTTCGATGCGAGCAGATAGGTCCCGAGCGCAGTCAGCACTCCCCCGGTTGATCCCTCAAAGCGCACCGCCGGATCACCCGCCCAGGCGCGCACCATGCGCCGCCACGGGCCCCAGACATTGTCCTGGTGGGTATCCGCTTCGACCAGTCGCTCGGGCAGCCCTTCAATCCGGGTACCGGGGCAAACCGCGTAAATCCGGTCGACGGTTTCATGATCGAGTTCACCTTCGACTACCGGTGCCAGGTAACCATTCAGAGTCCTGGTGACCCTGACCCGGTCCTTACCGGCCACGGACTGGCATAACCCGCAACCGATACAAAGCCCCTGTTCGACAATCGCGTACAGGCGTTCGGTCGGCGTTTGAGCATCACTCATAGTCCGCCCCCATGGCATCGCGCCAGAGCTGCTGAATGGCTGCCACGGCATGTTCGGAATACTGTGATTTTTCTGCATCGATCATCAAGGGCCCAGACTCGTAGGCACGACTGCTCAAACCCTGTTGCACCAGTGCCATGACCGAACTATCTTCGCTGAAGGTGGTTGCTGCGTGATGTCGAATCATCTCTCGTTCCCAAGCAGCAAGCTCCGGGCTCGGGAAATACCAGTCAACCGTGAGATGAGTTCGATCGACAGCAAGTGGCGTCCATTTCCAGCAATGCATGCGACCACCCGGGTAACTCTGGAATGAAAAATTCGGCCATAGCCACCAGGCGACAAAGTCTGTTGCGCTGGCATCGTCGAATTCGTAAACCCGTTTCTCCCCCGACTGCGAGCCCGACAAATGTTTCTGCGACTGTGCGAAATTCTGAATGCTGTAGGAACTCATATCGAGTACACCCCTGGTTAATTCCTTGTGAATCAGTTCGCAGTGGTAGCATTCCGAGTAATTTTCGATCGCGACCTTCCAGTTACAGTCCAGTAAAGCCTCGGTACGATGGACAAATGTTAGTGCAGGCAGATTGGGTGCGTATGCTTCGAGATCGACCAGCATCTCGGGCGCCAGTTGTTTCAGCGACGTAGCAGCGTCATCCAGATTTACAAAAACCAGGCCATGCACTAGCTCAACCCGGCAGGCTTTGAGGCGGTAATTGGATAATTCAAAGCCGGCAACATTTTGCGCGTTGGGCGCAGATATCAACTCGCCGCGGGTGTTGAAAGTCCAGGCGTGATAGGGACAGGCAAAGCGTTTCTTACAGCCTTCCGCTTCGAGCAAGCGTGAGGCCCGGTGTGGACAAACATTGTAAAAGGCGTTGATCGTGGTGTCGTTTTCACGAATCAGGATAATGCTCTCGGTTGCAATTTCGCAGACCATGTAATCGCCTGGCTGGCCCAGCTTTTCAACGTGGCAGGCATATTGCCAGGTCGAGGCAAATATAAGATTCTGTTCGGCTTTTAATATTTCCGGGTCGACGTAAGCCCGTGCGCTCAGGGATTGAATTAACGCCGCTTGCTGCTTGCTCATATCCCGCCCCTCACAGGGTGTGTTGTCGATTTGACGTCTTCGTGTGCGTCGAGTGTAGCCAGTGTTTCGCGCCCGACGCCACTTTGATTCACGTCACCACGGGATACGGTATCACCATTTGAGGCGTAATACTCAGGGGGCTGATTTTTGCTGGTACAGCAGACGACGCCGCTGCTTGATCCAGTCGTCTCCCTGCGCGGTTCCATCGTGGTAGGTATTAAACCATTGATCCCACGGAGTCTCGAAGGTGCCGTAGTTGCAATCTAAGTAGCGATGATGCAATTGGTGGAAAAAGTCCCCCAAGCGAATTTTGATATGCTTGCCGAGCAACAGGTTCTCATACCCGGTGTGCGAGGTGACCGCGGTCAGGGCATGGAATTGCAAAATGAAAATCGCGTGAATCGGGTGCGAAAATATGAACAGGAATATCAATACGTCGGTGAGCCAGATCGAATGTTCGATCGGGTGCATTGCGGGTCCCGACCAGGGGCCGGTATTGGTATTTTTGTGGTGCCAACTATGCGCAATTTTGTAGAGGAATGGTACATGCAGCAGGCGATGCTGCCAGTAAAAATGCAATCCCGCCCACCACGGCGTAACAAATAACAGGAAGATGAACCAGGCCGGATTGTCGCCGAATTCGAGGTAAGGCGCGTAACCGTTCGCATAAGCCCACATCATCAGAACTTCGTAGACCGTCCAGAATCCCACCGCACTGGTCAGCACCCAGAACATGTTGTCCCAGACCTGGTTATTGAAGTGAAACTGCTTAGAGTTTCGTGCCAGGTCACGTGGATCGTATTTCCCCTCGTCGCGCTGTTTGCCAAAGGTGTAAAGGTACAGGTGTAAGCTACCGGCCACTGCCAGCATTATGAGCAGGTTGCGTAACCAGATTTGCGCGATCCAGTCGAACGCGAATTCACGGCAACGCTCGAGCGCTGGAGAGAAATAAAACCAGGTAAAAATAGACAGGCCGAGCACGTAAATGCGCACGCTGAAGGGACCCCAGGATGCCGCGATATAACGCAGGGTTTTTCCGAACTGCGGTGGCCACTGGTAAAACGGCGCCATTTGTTCGGCCAGGTTCGGGTGGAAATTCCACTTGCGCTTGCCTTTTGCCTGGTTGGTCGTCGTGGCAGCTTCAGTCATATCTCTACCTCGGTTCCTGCATCATTAACCTGCGCGGCAGTGTGGTTAAAACAGCGTTTTGAATCCAATCATTTTTTTCGATCGTAACCCATCAAAAAATTGATTTCACCCAGCGGTCATATAGGGTGCCGCCGGCTCGCCCTGAAGCATGTCGATCAATGCGATTTCCCATTCCAGGTAGGCGCGGTTTTCCGCCATCAGGGTTTCATGGTCAGTATAGTCTTTGGGATCGAGATCGCGATCTTCCAGTGGACTGGCAACACTGTCCGGTCCGAACGCCAGGTTTTCCTTGTCATCGTCGAGCGAGAAAACAAATACGCGTCGCCAACCCATGCGCCGTAACCAGACCGCGGTCGTAATTGCCCTGACCCGATCACCATCGATCAGTATCACCGTGGCATTACGAACCACCAGGTAGCGATCGATATTTTGCAGCAGATGCCCACCCGGCACTTGTATCGAACCCTTGATATGACCCGCCTCGTATTCCTCGCGGCTGCGCACATCGATCAGGTAACGGCTGCGATGCGCGAGCACCGGGATCGAACTGACGCGATCGATATACCAGCGTGCAGCCATTTGCTGCGCGGTGGCCTGAATCATCGGTAGCGAAGCTTCATCTGGTTCAGGTACTGACGTCTCGTTCCCGTATTCCAGTTCAAGGCCTTCGAACTGCCAGGCCATGGTGCCGTTTTCGAGCGCGTAGACTCGTTTGCAGCCGGCATCGATCAGGGTTTGGGCGCCGATAATACTGCGGGTGCGTCCGCCGCAATGCACCACGATTTCGGTGTCAGAATCAGCCAGGGGGAGCACCCGGTAAAGGAGCTCGGCGCCCGGGCATAGCTGTGCCCCCGGAATGCAATAGCTGGTGTGCTCCTCCGCGGTGCGCGAGTCGATCAGTAACAGTTTTGCGTCACGTTTTTGCCGATGAAATAACTCGGCCGCCGTCATCGACGGGGTTCCACAGACCTTTTCAACAAACTCCCCAAAAGCCTTGCCGGGCACACTGACTCCAGAAAAAACGGCGCCATCCGATGCTTCCCATGCGGCTATACCGTCGTAGAGAATCGCTAGATTTGAGTAGCCAACAGATTTCAGTAATTCAGCCGCCTGCTCTGCCTCACCCCCACCGGCATCATATAAAACACACAGGGTTTGTGAATGCGGCACCACAAGTTTAACCAGTTGCTCGAGCTGGTTGAGAGGCAGATTACTTGCGGCCAGCAAGTGTCCCGCTGCAAAATCCGTTGCATTGCGCGGATCGATGACTGCGAATTCAGCATCGCCTCTAAACAACATCCGAAATTTGTCGATTGATATTTGTTCCATCATGTCCTCACCGTTCGTCTTTCCGTGCAAATGCGGCGCTAACCTGCGTAATACGCCCGAAATCCATCAAAATCGAGGTCAACTGGAGTAGGTCCGATTTGCAATGGACGCCGCGGTCCATCGCGTCGGTTCAAAAGTTAACCTGACCGACATTATAAACTTAGTGACTCTGAATTCACCTTTAAATACTATTCCTGCTTTCGGCATAGAAATATCAGATGGTGGTTCCAGCAAGAATGCGGGCAATGGTGCTGACCGGTCACGGTGGTCTCGACAAACTCGAGTACCGCGAAGATTGGCCGACGCCGGTTCCAGCTGATAATGAGGTGCTGGTTCGCGTTGGCGCCTGCGGCCTTAATAATACCGACATAAACACTCGCACCGCCTGGTATTCCAAAACGGTCACCGAAGGTATCACCGACGATGGTGGCAAGGGCGGGTTTGCGAGTGCCGACGCCGAGACAGGCAGCTGGAGTAATGCCACGATTACGTTTCCGCGAATCCAGGGCGCCGACGTTGCCGGTGAGATTGTCGATGTCGGAGCCGAGGTCGAAACATCGCGCGTCGGTGAGCGGGTCATTCTCGACCCCTGGATCCTCGCCAGCGGCGACTGGCTCGATACGTCACGATCCCTGTATTTTGGTTCTGAGTGCGACGGCGGTTATGCCGAATACACGACCATTCGCAGCGAAAACGCTGTGCCGATCAACACCCCGCAAAGTGATGCCGAACTGGCGACCTACCCTTGCGCTTACACTACCGCGGAGAACCTGACGGCACGCACCGGATTGCAGCCAGGCGAGACCGTCGTGATTACCGGGGCATCCGGCGGGGTCGGTTCTGCGGCGATCCAGCTAAGCCGCTTGCGCGGCGCGCGAGTCATTGCTATCGCATCGTCAGCCAAGACCGATTTACTCAAACAACTGGGCGCCGATCACGTTATCGATCGCCATGTTGATAACCTGGAGCAGGCAATTCGCGATGCCGTCGGAGGCGCAATCGACGTTGCGCTCGATGTCGTCGGCGGTTCAGCGTTCATGCCCCTGGTCAACGCGTTACGCCAGGGCGGGCGTTACTCCAGTTCCGGGTCAATTGCCGGGCCGCTGGTCGAGTTCGACTTGCGTCAACTGGTGTACAAGGATTTACAATTGACAGGCGCAACTATCGTACCGCCGGGTACGATGCATCGATTGGTTAGCCTGATCGAACAGGATTTATTGAAACCGCTGTTGGCACAGACTTTCCCGTTGCATGAACTCGGCAAGGCACAGGAAACCTTCCTGCAGAAGAAACATGTCGGCAATATAGTTGTGGAATTATGAAAATCACCTGGATAATTACCTATTGTCATCATGTGGCAATATTGGCGAACCAGTCTCAATCTACACATGATGGAGTAACGTAAAGTGGAACAATTTGCAGCGATCGACCTGGGCTCTAACAGCTTTCACCTTCTGGTCGCGCGTGAAGAAGAAGACGTGTTGACCGTAATTGATCGCGAACGTGAAATGGTGCGACTCTCGGCCGGGTTGGATAAAAAAAATCTGATAACCGACAAAGCGAGCGCGCGGGCGCTGGATTGCCTGGCACGATTCGGCGAAAGATTACGCGGCCTTAATCCGGACAATGTGCGGGTGGTAGGCACCAACGCCTTGCGCAAGGCAAAGAACTCAAAGCAATTTATCGCAAGCGCCGAAAAAGCACTCGGATTTTCTATCGAAATTATTTCCGGTGTTGAAGAGGCGCGCCTGGTTTACCTCGGTGCCGCGCAGACCTTACAGGAAGATCGCGGCCGACGCCTGGTGGTCGATATTGGTGGCGGCAGCACCGAGATCATCGTCGGTGACAAGAGTGAACCGGTATTTCTCGAAAGCCTGTACGTTGGTTGTGTTAGCAGTAGCGAGAGATTTTTTCCCGATGGCGAATACGATCAGGCGCGCATGCGCCGCGCGATACTGCGCGCGGAGCTGCAACTGGAGCCTTACATCGCAACGCTGAAGTCGCTTGACGCCAGGGATGTTATTGGTACCTCGGGAACCGCCCGCGCCATCGACAATGTACTGCGCGAGAATGGTTGGAGCGAAACCGGCATATCGCGCGACGGTCTGGATAAGCTGGTCAACAAAATTATCAAGGCAGGCAAGTTTGAAAAACTCAAGATCAACGGGCTCAGCGAGGAACGCCGACCGGTATTCGCGGGCGGTGTCGCCGTGATGATGGCGATATTCTATTCCCTTGATTTCGAACTCATGCGAGTTTCCGACGGTTCATTGCGGGAAGGTGTGTTGCATGACCTGATCGGGCGGGTGCTTTACGAAGATCGGCGCGCGGTTACCGTACTCGACGTGATGAAGCGGCATCATATCGATGTTGAACAGGGTGAGCGGGTTCGTCAAACAACGCTGATGCTTTTTGACCAGGTCCGGCAACAGGGTCTGCTCAAACGTGAACGTCGCTTACTGGGCTGGGCCGCGCAATTACATGAAATCGGGCTGTTGATCGCCCACAACCAGTATCACAAACATGGCGGCTACGTGCTGGAAAACATGGACTTACCCGGATTCTCCCGCCAGGAGCAGGGTGCAGTGTCAATCATGGTGCGACTGCACCGCCGCAAGTACCAACCCGAATTGATCGAAGATAGCGTCTATGTGCGCTCCGAGGCCCTGAGCCTGATGACACGGCTCCTACGTCTGGCGGTGTTACTCAATCGGGGGCGCGGTCCGATCGAATTACCGGCGCTGCGGTTAGAGCTGAATGATGCGCAGGATATGGCCCTCGAAATAGCGGAGCCGTGGCTGGAAAACCATCCCCTCACCGACGCCTACCTGGACCAGGAAGCCGAGATGATAGCCACGGCCGGTTACGAGCTGCGAATTATAAAGAGTTGATCCGCCTGGCCACGATGAGTTCGTTACTGCAGGCGGTTGCAATCGTGGCTGCCGGCAAGTTTCTGTTTGCAGTCCAGGACGTCATCATCAAGGAAATGAGCGGCGGTTACCCGGTCCATCAAATTCTGACGATCAGGGGCCTCGTCGCTATCCCGATACTGTTGATACTGATTCATTTCACCCGCGGGCTCGGTAGTTTGCGGCACCATCACCCGGGCCTGCACCTGGTCCGTGGTACCTTAATGCTGGCCGCGTTTATGAGTTTTTATATTGCGCTTGCAGGTATTTCACTCACCACCGCGACGGCATTGTTTTTCACCGCGCCATTTTTCATCACCCTGCTTTCAATTCCCTTGCTCGGCGAGCAGGTCGGCTTACGCCGATTCATCAGCATCACGATCGGCTTCGTCGGGGTGCTGATCGTACTGCGACCCGATACTGAATCCTTCAATTTATTCAGCTTGTTGCCGATTGTGGCGGCTTTCTTCTACGCCTGCTGCCAGCTCATGGTGCGTGTCGCTAAAATGACCGATCCACCCGCAGTGATGTCATTGTATGCCAGCGTTGCTTTCGTGGTGTTGGGCAGCCTCACCGGTTTGCTGTTAGCGGGGATAGATCCTGCCCAGAATGCCGATGTCAGCTCCCAGTTTCTGTTACGCGCCTGGTCGATGCCCGACACTTTTGACCTGATATTACTGGCGATGACCGGCTTGACCAGCGCGCTCGGTTTCATGTGTTCGAGTAACGCCTACCAGCGCGAGCTGGCCTCGAATATCGCGCCTTTCGAGTACATCATGATCGTCTGGGTAACCCTGCTGAGTTACCTGATCTGGCGGGAAGTCCCAGATTTAACGACCGTAGCCGGCATCGCGTTGATCGTTGGATCCGGAATCTACGTACTCAGGCGCGAGGCAAAGAAAGAGTCAGTCAAATCGATTGCCTATGCCGGCCTGACCCGACGCTAAACCGCCATTCGGCATCTCCTGTCTAATCAGCAGCCGGGCCGACAGCAGTGGATATTATCGATCAGGGTGATTATGCTGAACGCCGATAGTGTGAAGCTTTATGGTCGAATCAAATCAAAACAGATTAGAGCGCGTTCGGGAATTCCTGGTTTTACTGGTAGCCGATCTGACAGACTTAGTCAGATCAAGCCTGTTGCCAATGGCAGGTTTTTGCTGGAACTCGTTCCTTGATCTGTTGATTCTGGTCAATACCCCGGAAACCAGGGACCAGTTAAAGCGCTCGGTCATGGCTCCATTGATGGTCATCGAACGCCGACTCGAAACGTTACTACCTGATTCTTTCAAACATAAACGGCCGATAAAAACGGTTGGCCTGTTGCTGCTGGTGCTGTTACTGGGTTTGCTGTTAAGCGGTGATACTAACCTCGAGGACTTGAAAAAATCTGGCGAACTCGTTGCCATATCACGTGAATCCCCGACCACCCTGTACCAGGACAGCGAGGGTCCGGCCGGCCCCGAATATGACTACCTGAAATCCTTTGCCGAATTTCTCGGGGTAACGCTGCGCCTGGAAATGCGTGACAACAACCAGGACGTGCTCTCGGCAATCTCGAAAGATGAAGGTCATATCGCGGCCGCAGGCATGACTTTTTACCCACCGCTAGAAGATAAGGGTTTCGTGTTTGGACCCGGTTACCAGGATGTCGATATACAGGTGGTCTGCCGTCGCAATCATGTTAAACGTCCGCGCGATGTCGCTGCTTTGAATGACGTGGACCTGGTGGTCGTGGCCGATTCGACCTACGAGTCACGCCTGTTCGAGCTGCAGGCAGAATTTCCCGATCTCAGCTGGGAGTCCGAGGAAAATTTGAATGTCGATGATTTGCTGCAACTGGTATGGCGTAAGCAAATCGACTGCACCGTCGCAAACTCGAGTGAAATCAATATCAAACGTCGACTTTACCCGGAGCTGCAGGTCGCCTTCACTATCGAGGAGAACCAGGCGTTGGCCTGGAACCTGTCACCCGAATGGGAAGTCCTGTCAGGCGCAATCGATCAGTGGCTGTCCGTGATCGAAAATAACGGTACCCTGCTGGTGCTCAAGGAACGGCATTACAATGTTGAGAAATTTGATTACGTCGATATGCGCACCTTTATCCGGCGCATGAAATCGAGGCTGCCAAAGCTGGCTCCTCTTTTTGAGAAGGCGGCGGAAAAATACGGTATACCCTCGCCCTTACTTGCTGCGCAAGCCTACCAGGAATCGCACTGGAATCGTCGCGCCAAAAGTCCTACCGGTGTGCGAGGCATCATGATGCTAACGCTGACAACCGCCAAAGAGATGGGCGTAGAGAGCCGACTTAATGCCGAGCAAAGCATTATGGGAGGTGCAAAATATCTGAGCAAGCTCGAAGCCAGGGTACCGGACTCGGTTCAAGGCGAAGATCGATGGTGGTACGCGTTAGCTGCTTACAATATGGGAATGGGACATTTACATGACGCCCGGGCCCTGGCTGAAGATCTCGATCTCGATCCCGATAACTGGCGCGACCTGAAAGGGGTATTACCGCTGTTGTCGCAAAAGAAGTACTACAAGAACTTGAAATACGGTTATGCACGCGGTGCCGAACCCGTGAGCTATGTCAGGCAGATTCGCAATTACCGGAACATCCTGCACGCACAGGTTGCGCGTAAGCAGGGCGTCCACGCCGGCTGAACTCGTGCTTGCTGTAATTACTTACGAATTTATCAACGGCACGACAACACTGGTCAAGAATTTTGGATTGTCGGTCGCAAAAAAAACTCCTCAAATCCCTCCGTAGATGGCACAATCGCGTCGCAAAAAAAAAACGACACAGATCAATCTTCAAGGAGACATCATGGAAAATATAACCACCTGGGTATCTGAACACGCCTTCGACTGGGGTATCAAGATCGCGATTGCGATTGCGATTTTTATCGTCGGTAAAATTATTGCGCGCATGCTGAGCAACCTGATTAAAAAGGCTATGACTCGAGCCGGCACCGATGCCATATTGGTTGGTTTTATTGGCAACATAACCTACGGGATCCTACTGGTCGCGGTGGTACTCGCAGCCATCGACTCGCTCGGGATCAATGTCACTTCACTGATGGCAATCGTTGCGGCCGCGGGTCTCGCAATCGGCCTTGCACTTAAAGACTCGCTGGGTAATTTTGCCGCCGGGGTCATGATTATCATCTTCCGACCCTTCAAGATCGGTGATTTCATTACCGCTGGCGGTGTTTCCGGCGTGGTAGATGAAATCGGGCTGTTCGCGACGATAATGCACACCGGTGACAACCAGCGCCTGATCGTTCCGAACTCGTCCATCATCGGTGGCAATATTACCAATACCAGCGCGTTGCCCACGCGCCGCATCGACCTGGTGTTCGGTATCGGCTACAACGATAACATCGGCCAGGCGCGCGACATCATGATGGCGATCATCGAAGCCGACGAACGTATCCTGAAAGATCCGGCTCCAGCTATCGCCGTCGGTGAGCTTGCCGACAGCAGCGTCAACCTGAACGTTCGTCCCTGGGTCGATTCCGGGGACTACTGGCCGGTGCGTGCGGACCTGCTGGAAAACATCAAGGTGAAGTTCGACGAAGCCGGAATTTCGATACCTTATCCTCAGCAAGATGTGTACATGCACGAGGTTAAGGCGGCTAGTTAAAGTACTACAACCGCGGCAGTCGTCAGGCTGCCGCGGCTTTCAGCCCTACCCCATCAATCGTAATGCGATGCATCAAGCGGCGCTCGCCGTGATAGTCGTTGAGTGCACAATGGTGCGTGGCGCGGTTATCCCAGATTGCCATCGAGCCTTGCTGCCAATGAAAACGACAGGTGAATTCATTCTGGCGTGCATGGGCATACAGGTAATCGAGCAGCGGTTGCGATTCCTCCTGCGTCCAGTTTTCGAACTTCACGGTAAAGTCGCCGTTAACGTATAGCGCCGACCTGCCCGATAACGGGTGCCTGATGATGACGGGGTGGATCGCGTCCTGGGTTGCCGCCTCGGTATTGCCAAGCCTGCCGCCCAGGTCATCCAGATCGGTACTGACATAGGCTCCGTCGCCAAAGGCATGACGACTGGAATGCTCGGCATTCATGGTCGAAAGCATCTGCTTGAGACCGTCGGAGAGCGCGTCATAAGCCGCGTACATGCTGGCAAACAGCGTATCGCCACCAACTGTCGGTACCTCGCGCGCATACAGGATCGATCCCATCGCTGGAATCTCGTCGTAAGAATGATCGGTATGCCAGCTGGAGCCGATATTCGCCTTCTGGTCTGCCTCCTTGCGCACTTCGGCGATGATCGGGTGGGTGTCGATTGCCTGGAAAAACCGGTTCACGTTTATCTCACCCCAGCGACGCGCAAACTCGATGTGCTGATCGGGTGTTATCTGCTGGTCGTGAAAAAAAATTACGCTGTAGTCAATGAATGCCTGGTGAACTTCAGCAAACTGTTCGTCACTGACGCCCGCGGCAATATCGACACCCGAAATAATACCGCCCAGGGCCGGGCTTAAAGGAGAGACTTCGATAGTCTTGAATTTTGTCGTCATGGCTGTGATACCCGGCCTTTACGTGGAATTACTTCGGCACCTGCGGCCTCGGGCTCGGGGTCGGTAAGATACTCGGGGAAGCCGGGAGCGCGCAAGTCTTCACCACAGGCGTCCTCGAGGCGTTTGACCACCATCGACGACCATGCTCGCGGACCATATTTCGCCAGTCCGTCGCGCATGATTTGTACCGCGAGCGGCGACATTTCGAGCGGCACCTCGAGCTTTTTACCGAGATCGTCAAACAGGGTCAGGTCCTTGACCTCGTGGTCCATCGTGAAATTGATATCGTAGCTGCCATTTAGAATCAACTGGCCCTCGGTTTCGTGCACGAACGAATTCCCCGATGAAATTCGGATCGCCTCGTAGGCAACCCCGAGATCGATACCCGCTTTCTTCGCGACCATGAAGGCTTCGCCGGTTGAAATTAACTGCACGCCGGCAAGATAGTTGGTTGCAACCTTGAGGATTGAAGCGCTGCCGAGTTCCCCGGTATGCAGGATATTGCGACCGACCGTCGTCAGTAACGGTAACACCTTGTCGAAGGCCTCGCGTTTACCGCCGGCAAAGATCGCGATATTGCCGGTGGCGGCACGATGACATCCGCCCGACACCGGGCAATCGAGTGGTATCGCGCCCCTGGCCTCGACCAGTGCACCGAGACGCCGGATTTCATCGGCATCGGTGGAGCTCATTTCGAGCCAGATCTTGCCGGGCCCCAGACCTGCGAGCACGCCCTGCTCTTCTTCCATGACCTGCGCAGACACCGCCGGTGATGGCAGGCAGGTGATAATAACGTCGCAAAGTTGCGCCATTTGCTGACCTGATTCACCCCACTGGGCGCCTTGATCGAGAAGTTGCTGTGCGGCTCCGCGGTCTGTATCGCGCACCACCAGGCCATACTCGTTACACAGCAGGCTGCCGGCTAGTTTTGCGCCGACGTTTCCAAGACCGATAAATCCTATTTTCATTGTTTACCTCACAAATAATCCAGCTCGAATGGGTAATCCGATAACACCACCGGGCCGTTCGCACTGAGCCAGACCGGTTGTTCCAGTTTCACGCCCTCGTGACCGTCGAGTTCACCGACGTAACATTCGATACAAACCACCATGTTTTCTTCAAACACGCCATCATAGGCGCCCCATTCCTCGTCTTCGCGATACCAGATAAATGGGTATTCGACGCCGAGCCCACAACCGTGCGCCATGTCGGCGTAGCGATTCGGAACACAGGAATCCGGTAACTGGTAGCTCAGGTCCGAGTACTCGAGGAATCCGATCCCGGGTTTGAGCAGCCCGGTATTGTGCTGCATCTGCTCATAGGCCAGGGCATAAAGTCGCCGTTGCGGGCTGGTCGGGGGTTTGTCGCCGACGACCCAGCTGCGTGAAATATCGTTGTAGTATCCCATCGGTCCGATCAGGTCGGTATCGAAAGCGAGCAGGTCACCATTTTCGATAACCCGGTCCGATGTTTCCTGGAACCAGGGATTGGTTCTCGGCCCGGTCGTTAATAACCGGGTTTCTGGGTACTCGCCACCGCGTTGGATGCTGCCGTCGATCAGCAGGGCCAGTGCATCGGCTTCGCGCATGCCGGGTTTCAACTTTTCGCGCATCGCCGCAACGCTTTGTTCACAAGTTTGTAACGAACGACGCAAAACCTCGATTTCATCAAGTGATTTTATGGTTCGCGCCTGTTCCATGATCGATTGCCCTTCAACCAGCTGTAGCGAGCGGCGCTGGCTTTCCAGCACCAGGGTTAAATCGGCACGATCAATCGCGAGCCTGTTTTCGGCTATCCCCTTTTCACGTAATAATGAAATCATGGACTCGGCCCAGCGCCGGCCCATTTCGGTGACACGGTTGCCGACCGCCATGAAATCGGTGGTCAACGCGGGACGTATATCCGCCACGTAATCCCGGGACAGGTGCGCCGAACTGCTCAGCTCAAATAAAACCGATTCCCCGCTCGCGAAAATCACGGCGTAGCGACAGATATTGTGCATGGTCCAGACCTGCATATTGCGCGTGCCGGTGGCATAGCGAATATGAACCGGATCGAACAGCACAATCGCGGGGCAATCGGCTTCGACCAATCTTTTACGGACCCGTTCGACGCGATAAGCCTGGATCCTGTCCTGGGTTTCAGCGTCGACGACCGCTGTGAAATCTGCACTCATTTTCGAGTAAGACCTGGGATATTGAACAGGGAGAATAATACAGGCCAGGCCAAATAAATCGACATTTTTGGTGGCGGGTGACGAATCAGCCTGATCGGCGTATTCTTGTCGCAACAATAACATTGCAGCGAGGTTAGGCATGAACCTGGAACGGGTTTTATTTGGGTTTGTTATTATTTTGGCATTAACCTTCACTTTCGCATTCGTGATGGGAGATATCGACAATGCCAGTCACCACAACGTCTGGCTGTTAACGATTGCCATCCTGATCAACCTGATTGCGACCGGCCTTAAGCTGGGTGACCGTTCCCAGGTTGGGGCACTTTTGCTGGCGAGCGGCCTGGTGGTCGACGTGTTGCTCATTACCGCGCGTATCATCTGGGTCATCGCCGAAAACCAGACGCCGCTGGGTCCGAGTCCGGAGTCCATGGCTAATATCGTATCGCTGGCGGGCGGCGCCCTGTTGGCAGGCATCGTCACCGTCGTCATCGTGGTGAGTGATACGCTGATCTCCCGACGCTAGCAACACTATGGCAGCGACTTCAGAACTTGACCGGGTTTCGATGGTGGTCCTGCGCTATATGCGCGGGCCGGTTTTCGTTTTGATTGTTGTATACGCGATCGGCATTACCGGCATGGCGCTGATTCCGGGCCGGGATGCAGACGGCAATGTCGAGTACATGAACCTGTTTCATTCGTTTTATTTTTTCACCTATACCGCAACGACGACGGGGTTTGGAGAAATACCTTCCGCGTTTACAGACGAACAGCGATTATGGGCGATTCTCTGTCTCTACATGGGAGTGGTCGCCTGGCTATATGCGATAGGTTCCATTTTCCGCCTGGTGCAAAATCCGCATTTCCTGCTGGCGCTCAATGAGCATCGATTTGCCAAGAAGGTACGGCGCATCCATCACCCATTCTTTATCATCTGTGGTTTCGGTGATACCGGCAGCCTGCTGGCCCGGGGTCTCAGCGATCACTGGCTACGCGCTGTCATCATCGACATCGATCCTGAACGCATCAAGGCCCTGGCTTTACGCGATTATCGCGTCAGGATGCCCGGCCTGTGTGCAGATCCTGCAAATCCGAAACACCTTATCGATGCCGGCGTACGCATGCCCAACTGCAAGGGTGTTGTCATTCTAACCGTTGATAACGAGGTCAACGCGCGTATCGCGGTCATGTCTCGGTTGTTGAATCCAGATATCCATATCCTGTGCCGCTCCACCAGAAAACGACATATCGAACACCTGTGTTCGCTGGGGCATGTGACCATCATCAACCCGTTTGAAATCTTTTCCCAGCTCATCAGCATGGCGATTACCGCTCCACGCCTGCACAATCTGAATGCTTGCCTGGTGCATAACCCGAAAGTCAAACTGGGTAAGCCAATAGCTGTGCCAACCGGCAACTGGATTATTTGCGGGTACGGTCGCATGGGTCAATGGCTATACCAGCAATTTGTTCGTAATGGCATTAAACCGGTTATTGTCGATCCCAATGCAGGCGAGGTCGAGGGTGCGGTCATGGTGATTAATCGGCGTGCTAATCACGAATCTCTCGAGGAAGCAGGCCTGGTGCACGCAGCGGGCGTGGTAGCCGGTACTGATAACGACCACGATAATCTCAGTATCCTGATGTGTGTAAAAGCAATAAAACCCGACGCCTTTACCATCGTGCGACAAAATCGGCATGAAAATCAGGTCGGTTTCGATGCCACCAATGCGGACCTGGTACTGCAATCCAGCCTGACCACGGCGAGGCGGGTGCTGAAACACCTGATTTCACCGCAGGTACAGCAGTTTGTCGATTACCTTCGCGATCAGGGCGAAGATATTTGTGCGCTGGCCGTGCAGCGTCTGAAATCGATGATTGGCGACGAACCCCCGCATCTATGGCATTGCAGCATTAACAGCAAGGAGGCCAGTGCGGTTAGCGAGCATCTGGAGGGCAGCAAATCCCTGAGCCTGGGGCAACTTAGAAGAGACCCGCACGATCTTGATGGTTTGATCGCCTGCATGCCATTGACGATCAAGCGTGGGGGGCAATGCATGATGCTGCCTGCCGATGATGAACCAGTCTTGCTGGATGATGAAATATTATTTTGTGGTACCGAGCATAGCGAAGTCATGCTGTCCGCAACCATGAACAACGCCTATACCCTCGATTACCTGATCAGCGGGTGCGATAAACCACGGGGCTATTTCTTCCGCTGGCTCGATGATCGAAGTAACACGGTGGAAAACCTGTCCTGACGATTTAACAAACGGAATAGAATAAAGCTACAACGCGTTACCCCGAATCACCTCGGTTTATAAGCGACACATTCGATTTCAACCAGGATATCGATCAGAAATTCGCTCACCAGGGCAGACCGTGTTGGCGGTTCAATGGGAAAATACTCCGAATAAACCGAGTTAAATCCGGGGAAGTCTTCTCGCTTTTTGAGCCAGACCATCGATTTTACGACGTCTCCGAGATCACACCCGGCTTCGGCGAGAATCTGTTGCAGGCTTTCGAGGCAGGCACGGGTCTGATCCTCGATGCTACCGTCAGTCATCGGCTTACCATCGCGCATCGGGACCTGGCCGGTAATAAAAACAAAATCCCCTGCGCGCACGGCTCGAGAAAGCGATAATACCCGCCCATCGATTACCAGCGGCTCTCCTATGACCTCTTTTCGAGACATGCTATGTACTCCTGGTTATGTTTTGGGTTAAATCTATGGGAAACTTGGCCCTATTAACCCGGCGACAATATATATCGTATTCAGGGCCTCAAGAAAGCGTCAGATCAAGGCGCAGCTCGCAGCCAATGGTTATTCCATTGGCAAGAGTTGCAACGCGGAGCTGACGCTTTCTTGTGGCCCCTAACTAATTGATAATATATAAGAAAGGCCAGTGCGTGTCTGCCCACAGACGGCGTTATCAGAACTTGCTGTAGAATGGCTACAGCTGCGTTCTGATGCCTAGCTGTGAACAGACACGCACTGGCTGAATACGGTATATATTGTCGCCGGGTTAATTAAATAACCACTATTCTGGAATCTAGATGAGCCTGACACAAGAACTAATCGCCTTGATCCGCAGCAAACCGGTTTCAGATCAGGACCTGGAACAAGCCGCTTTGTTCAGCCTTGATGCGATCGCCTGCGCCTATGCCGGCAGCGCAACCGGGGTCGGTGAAATTTTACGTGGCTGGGCCGCGCAGGGTGACATGGACGGCAAACGTCAGGCCCTGCTGATGGGCGCGCTCACCCATATCACCGAAACCGACGATCTTCACCGGGCCTCGGTTACACATCCCGGTTGTGTCGTGGTGCCCGCGGCATTGTCCCTGGGGGCAAAACTGGGATCGAGCAATGAACAAATGCTGATCGCGATATTGCATGGATTCGAAGCCATGTGCCGCATCGGCGCGGCGGTGGGACCGAGTCACTACAAGGTCTGGCACAACACCGCGACCTGTGGCCCATTCGGATCGGCGATGGCTACCGCCACGCTACTGGCACTCGACGATCAGCAAGCCTTGAATGCCCTGGGCAACGCTGGCACCCAGTCCAGTGGCTTCTGGCAATTCATGGAAACTGGCGCCATGAGCAAACACCTGCATGCCGGTCGCGCCTGCGAGTCAGGCATGCTCGCGGCAGAACTCGCGGCAGGCGGATTTACCGGTTCACCTGAAATTCTCGAGGGCAGCAAGGGCTTCTTCAAAGCGATGTGCGCAGACCCGGAGCCACGCAATATACTCGACGACCCAGATGCTGACTGGCAACTGCGCTTAACATCTATAAAACCCTGGCCTTCGTGCCGGCATACGCACCCGATTATCGATTGCGCTCTCGAAATCCATCATTTACTCGATGGAGACCCGGTGCAAAAGATTGATATCAAGACTTACCAGGCTGCCCTGGATGTGTGCGATTGTCGCGAGCCCGAAACCGAGTACCAGGCGAAGTTCTCGCTTTACCATACCGCCGCCATCGCAGTGCTCAACGGTGAGGTCGGGCTGGACTCATTCAATGCCCACGCCAGAGCGCGCAGTGCATCCCTGCGCCGTCAAACCACCGTGTCGGTCGCAGATCCATACGCCTCAAGCTACCCGGTTTCCTGGGGCGCCGAGGTTATTGCGGTTACTGAATCCGGTGGGAGCTTCAAGATATCGCGCAAGGACTGCAAGGGGGATCCCGAACTGGCTCTGGATAGCGACGAGATGCGCCACAAGGCCATGGGACTGCTGCAGTACGGTGGGTTAAATAAGGACCAGGCGGGCCAACTATGCGACAACGTGCTTGCAATGCCCACTGAAATGAGCCCCACCAGCATATTCTCCAACTTTATCA
>CAXMSP010000089.1:0-4812 GCA_964196225.1 uncultured Gammaproteobacteria bacterium
GGACTGGTTTGATCGCTTTAACGCGTTTATCGACTCGTTAGTGAAGGTCCGCAACGAGGCGACCCAGCCGACCGAGATCGAGGCCAATATCGCCGATGTCAGTGAAACGCTCGAAGATAATCTCAAGCTCGCGCGCTGGGCAGTACTCGAGCGCGACGGCCGGCAGTATCAACGACTGATCGAACAAAGCCTGCGCCTGTTTCGAGAGTTCTACGATCTCGATAATGCTGCCAATAACGATTTTATGACCCAGTTGCAGGAACTGCAAAAGATGGAGCTTAAACCAGAAAAGCCCGATATCACCGGTTCTCTGCGCGAATTACTGCGCATTCTGAGCCAGCGTGAAACGGCACCGCAACCCGCTGCAACCGAAGCCCCGGAGCCTGACAATGGTTAAGTTTATCGTCAGCCTGTTAATCCTGGTGATCCTTGCGCTGGGCGCGGTATTGCTGGTGCGCGATGACCCGGGCTTCCTGTTGTTGCGTTACCGTGACTATACGGTCGAAACTACCCTTGCGTTTGGGCTGGTGCTGCTGATCGTGCTGGTTATCGCGTTTTTCTATGGTCTCAGGTTGTTGCGCGGCATCTGGCGCTTGCCACGTACGATGCGAGGCCTGTCGCAGAACCGGCGTTATGCCAGGGCGCGGCGGCAGCTCAACCAGGGCCTGATCGATCTTGCCGAGGGGCGTTTCGAAAAGGCGGAACACCACTTGATGCGCCTGGTCGATTCCAGTGAGAGCCCGTTGGTGCATTACCTCGCTGCAGCGCGCGCAGCCCAGCTGCAGGGCAAGCACGACGCCCGCGATAATTATCTGAAAGATGCACATGAGGCGAACCCCGATGCCGAGCTCGCGGTCGGTGTGACACAGGCCGAACTCCAGCTTGCGCATCAGCAAACCGAACAGGCCCTGGCAACGCTGACGCACCTGCACAGTATCGCGCCGCGTCACGACTACGTGACCATGCTGCTGGCGCGTGCCTACTTTGATCTGAAAGACTGGCAGGCGCTGGTCGAGATTCTGCCCGAAGTACGGCGCAAGAAACTACTCAAGGAAGCGCGCCTCAAGGAGATGGAGCAGGCCGGTTATCGTGGAATACTTGATCTAGCCAACGCCGACCAGGCGGGTTTTGAACAGGCCTGGGGCAAGATTCCCAAAGCCTTGCAATCCGATGTCGTCATGATGCGTTATTATCTCGACCTGATGGCGCGACAGGGTTGGTACAGCAGCAAGGCAGAACAGCTTTTCCTCAAATCGCTTGATAATCAATGGGATGATGGCCTGATAGAGAGTTATGGTCGCTTCGAGGCAAAGGACGCGAATGTGCAACTGGCGCGTGTCGAGAAGTGGCTCGATGAATTTGGTCACAACGAAAACCTGTTACTGGCCCTGGGACGGATAGCGATGCGCGCACGTCTGTGGGGCAAGGCCCAGGGCTATCTTGAAGCCAGTATTGGCGCCAGGGAAACGCCGGCTGCCTGTCTCGCACTTGCCGAATTGTTCGAACATCAATTGCAGCAGCCCCTTAAGGCCGCTAGCTATTACCAGCAGGGACTCAAGCTCAGCCTCAAGACAAAAGCCTGAAATAGCTTTTAGTTGATATGGAAACCTACGATAAAAAAGCCGCCGAGCTTATCGAGCGCAGTTACCAGACCCCGGAAATCGTGAATCAGCGCCTGCGCACGCTCGCGGCACTCGCACTTGTCAACGGTGAATCCGTGCTCGACGCAGGCTGCGGCACCGGGCTTTTACTGGAACTGGAAGCGCTTGCCGTCGGTCGCGAGGGTCGGGCCGAGGGAGTGGATTTTAGCGATGACATGCTTGCACATGCGCGTGCACGTTGTGGCGGGCTTGAGCAGGTCAACCTGCAGCAGGGGAGCGTCGAGACCCTGCCGTTCGAGGACGCCAGCTTCGATGCGCTAAGCTGTACCCAGACATTGCTTTATGTAAAAGATATGGATAAGGCGTTAAACGAGTTTTATCGCCTGTTAAAGCCTCGCGGTCGCATCGCCATTATCGAAACCGACTGGAGCGGAGCCATCATCAATAGCGAGGATCAGGTGGTGACTCGCAAAATTTTTGATGCCTGGGGTCGCGCTGTGACTAACCCGAACCTGCCGCGCCGGCTGCGCCCCGTTCTCAGGCAAATCGGTTTCAGTGCGCCGCGCGTGGAAGCGATTCCGGTTTTGAACGCAAGTTATTCGAAGAGCAGTTTTTCGGCGAATATGCTGCAGAATTTTGCCGGTACCGCGCGCAAGCAGGGTGCAATCTCGGACGCGGAATCCGACGCCTGGCTCGAAGGCATCGAGCGCCTTATTCAAAAGGATGAGTACTTTTTTTGTGTAAATCGATTCCTGTTTACCGCGGTAAAATAGGGTCATAGTCATATTCAAGTGGAGTAGCCATGACGCATCAATACCAGGGTAGTTGCCATTGCGGTGCAATCAAATTTTCTTACGAAGGTGAAGAAATCACACAGGCACTGCGCTGCACCTGTTCGATTTGCAGGCGCAAGGGTGCGCTGATGAGCACCGAGGCGATCCCGGTGGATGCGCTCAAAATCGATACAAACCCGGATGATGTCGGTCTTTACCAGTTCGGTAGCAAGGTCGCCAGGCATTACTTTTGCAAGCATTGCGGTATTTATACCCACAATGAAATGCTGCGCATACCGGGCCATTGCAGGGTTAACCTTGGCTGCATAGATGACATCGATACCAGTGGCATGGAAGTGACCGTGTTTGATGGTGCAAACCTGTTGTAGCTAGTGGTCTAATCCAGGGGTAACGGATATGCAGAACATCCTCGTAGTAATGGCAGATCAGCTCAGTGCGCTAGCGCTGGGCTGTTACCAGAACGCCGTTGTGAAAAGCCCACACATCGACCGCCTCGCCGAGGAGGGTGTGATTTTCGATGCCGCTTATAGTTCCAGCCCGTTGTGCACACCGGCGCGCTATGCATTTATGACTGGCCAAAATGTTTCTGCCTGTGGCGGCTACGATAACGCATCCTACATGCCTGCAACCATGCCAACCTTCGCGCACTACCTGCGCCTGATGGGTTATCGCACCTGTCTCTCCGGCAAGATGCATTTTGTCGGGCCGGATCAACTGCACGGTTTCGAAGATCGGGTCACGACCGATATCTACCCGTCCGATTTTGGCTGGATCCCCGACTGGACCAGGCCCGACGAGCGTATCGATCTCTGGTATCACAACATGTCGAGCGTGAAACAGGCGGGAGTCGCGGCGATCACCAACCAGCTTGCTTACGACGATGAAGTCGGCACTCAAGCGCAGCGGGTGCTTTACGATCATGCGCGTAGTGAAGATGAACGTCCGCTGTGCCTGGTGGCGAGCTTTATTCATCCGCACGATCCTTACGCCACCCGGCAAAAGTACTGGGACTTATATGAAGGGGTTGATATCCCGCCGCCATCCGTGCCTCGCCCCACGACCCAGGATGCGCATAACGCGCGCCTCGAAAAAGCGATTGCGCTGGATGCGGTCGATATTAGTGAGCAGGACATTATCAACGCTCGCCGCGCCTATTATGGCAACGTCAGTTATGTTGATGAATGGCTTGGGCGCCTGCGAGCAACGCTCGACGAATGCGGAATGGCCGATAACACCACGATCATTTTCACCGCCGATCATGGTGACATGCTAGGTGAGTTCGGCCTGTGGTACAAAATGAGTTTCCGCGAATGGTCGAATCGCATTCCGATGATTGTGCACCAGCCAAAGCGCTTCGATGCCCGGCGCGTCGCGACGCCGGTGGCGCAGGTCGACGTGTTACCGACGCTGGTTGATATCGCTGCAGAGGCCACGGGTGGTGAGCGGCCGTCACCGATCGATCCGCTTCACGGGCGCTCACTGGTGCCGCTTTGCGATGGTGATGCCAGCAACGATCCTGATGCCTGCGTCAGTGAGTATCTCGCCGAGGGCACTGGTGCGCCGATGCTGATGATTCGGCGTGGACGCTATAAATATATCTCCTGCAGCACCGACCCCGAACAGCTCTTCGATCTTGATGAGGATCCGCTTGAGCTTGAAAATTTAACGGATC
Source organism: uncultured Gammaproteobacteria bacterium (assembly GCA_964196225.1). Taxonomy (GTDB): domain Bacteria; phylum Pseudomonadota; class Gammaproteobacteria. Next base: position 4,068 of record CAXMSP010000089.1, read on the forward strand.
ACGAAAGGCTCAAAAGCTTTCGTCAGGAAGCTGCTGACTACTGGGATTCTGAGACGCTGCGTGAAACGGTAATCCGCGATCAGCAGCGTCGGCGTTCGGTGCATGCGGCGCTGCGCATCGGTCGTTACCAGGGCTGGGATTTCAATCCGATGCGCGATGCATCCGGGGAATATACGCGCAGTCATATGGACCTGACCAAGTTTGATATTACCTCACGTTACCCGAGACCGAAGGCATTTAATCCGAAAAAGAAATGAATCTGTCCCGGGTTAAGTTGCTCTAAGAATTGCTAATCCTGTTATTTGGGGTCGAACTCGCTCCGGTAAAGAGGAGTATTGATATCCGCGAAGACGATATCTGGATTAAATCGCATGACAATGGACAAGGCTGTTGTTTTTGTTTTACGCTATCCGCTCACGGAGGAATTTGAAACATGACCACAGACACCGCTGCTGAGCCGTTGAACCTGTTGTTGGTTGAAGATAACGATGCGCATGCTGAAATGGTCAAGCGTAGCTTTGCGCAGCACAAGCTTATGAACCAGATTTTCCATGTCGATGATGGCCAGAAGGCACTCGATTATATCTTCCGGGAAGGCGAGTATAGCGACGTGGAAAAGTACCCCAGCCCGCACTGCGTTTTACTCGATCTTCGTTTACCCAAGATCGACGGCCTTGAAGTGTTGCGCCGTATAAAATCCGATGAAAACACCCGCAAAACGCCGGTCGTGATTCTGACGACATCG
>CAXMSP010000090.1:0-9780 GCA_964196225.1 uncultured Gammaproteobacteria bacterium
TAAGGTGCATTTATCGGGTCACCCTTAGCACTTATCCTGTCACCCTTAGCACTTATCCTGTCATCCTTCGCACTTATTCTGTCATCCTTCGCACTTATTCTGTCATCCCCGCGCAAGCGGGGATCTTGTGGCAATGCCACTATTTCAAGATTACCGCCGGGCCGCGTAGGCTTGCGCGGGAATGACGTAAGAAGCGGGTGGGGATGACGTAGAAAAGTGCGGGAATGGAGGCCTGACTATTTCTTTTCTGAGCGCTTTTTCGCGAAGAATTTCGACAACAGGGCCGAACATTCGTTTGCCAATACACCGGCTTCAAGCTCAGGCTGGTGGTTGAATTTCCCGGTTTCGAAGAGTCGCTGTGCACTCTCTATCGCACCCGTTTTCGGCTCGGCCGCGCCGTAGACCAGGCGCCCCACCCTGGCATGAACCAACGCACCCACGCACATGGTGCAGGGTTCGAGCGTGACGTACAGTGTGGTGTCGGGCAGCCGATAGTTACCCAGCTTCTGCGCCGCCGCACGCAGCACGACGATTTCAGCATGAGCACTCGGGTCGCAGGCGGTAATCGGTTGGTTATGCCCCGCAGCGATTAATTCACCCGCGGCATCCACCAGTACCGCCCCTACCGGAACCTCGTCCCTCTCGGCTGCAATCTGTGCCTGCGCGAGCGCCTGCTGCATCCAGGCAGCATCGCTCACTCCCACTCGATGGTACCCGGTGGTTTACCGGAAATATCGTAGACCACGCGCGAGATGTCCTCAATCTCATTCATGATGCGCCGCGAGACATGATCGAGAAAATGGTAAGGCAGGTCCGCCCAGCGCGCCGTCATGAAATCGATCGTCTCGACCGCGCGCAGGCTCACGACGTGGTTATAGCGGCGTCCGTCACCGGTAACGCCGACCGACTTGACTGGAAGGAAGACAACAAAGGCCTGCGAAACCTTGTCGTACAAATCGTGGTTGTGCAACTCCTCGATAAAGATGTGATCCGCAAGTCGCAGCGTATCAGCAAATTCCTTTTTCACCTCGCCAAGGATTCGTACCCCGAGTCCAGGCCCGGGAAATGGGTGCCGATACACCATCTCACGCGGAATACCGAGTTCGACCCCGATCTGGCGCACTTCGTCCTTGAACAGTTCACGCAGGGGTTCGATCAGGTCAAGTTTCATGTCTTCTGGCAGGCCACCGACATTATGATGCGATTTAATCAAGTGCGCCTTGCCGGTTGCGGCCCCGGCGGATTCGATTACATCCGGGTAAATCGTACCTTGTGCAAGCCACTTCGCGTTGTCCAGTTTTTCGGCTTGCTCTTCGAAAATCTCGATAAACAGGTTGCCGATGGCCTTGCGCTTGTGTTCCGGATCATCCAGGCCTGCAAGTTTTTCCAGGAAACGCTCCTCGGCATCGACACGAATCACGTGCACACCCATGTGATCGGCAAACTGCTCCATGACCTGGTCACCTTCGCGATAACGCAGCAATCCGGTATCGACGAATATACAGGTGAGTTGATCACCGATGGCCTTGTGCAGCAGCGCCGCGACAACCGACGAATCGACACCACCCGACAGCCCGAGCACAACTTCACCCTGGCCGACACGGGCACGAACATCGGCAATGGTGGCATCGATAATATTGGCGGAGGTCCACTCGGAAGCGCAGCCGCAAATCTGGTGCAAAAAACGCGTATAAATTGCGCTACCCTGCAGGGTATGTGTCACTTCAGGATGGAACTGCAGGCCGTAGATATGTCGCTCTTCGTCCGCCATGCCGGCAATCGGCGCACTGTCGGTGCTCGCCATGAGCTTGAAGCCGGGCGGCAGTTCGGCAACCCGATCACCGTGCGACATCCACACGTCCAGCATGCCGTGACCTTCTGCGGTGACGTGATCCTGGATATCACGCAACAATTCGGTGTGTCCACGAGCACGCACACTGGCGTAACCAAATTCGGACTTGCCGACATTTTCTACTTTCCCACCCAGCTGCTGCGCCATGGCCTGCATGCCGTAGCAAATGCCCAGTATCGGCACCCCAAGCTCGAACAGTTCCGTCGGCACCTCCGGCCGGGCATTCTCGAGGGTTGATTCTGGTCCGCCCGATAGAATGAAGCCGCGTGCTCCAAAATCACGAATATGCGCAACATCGGCATCCCAGGAGTAAATTTCGCAGTAAACTCCGGCCTCACGCACCCGGCGTGCGATTAACTGGGTGTATTGCGATCCGAAATCCAGGATCAGGATTCTGTCGTCGTGCAGATCTAGCATCGGGAATTAAACCTGGTAGTTGGGTGCTTCCTTGGTGATCGTGACGTCGTGAACATGCGACTCACGCATCCCCGCATTGGTGACCTGCACGAACTCGGGACGGGTACGCAACTCTTCAATGGTGCCACAGCCGACATAACCCATGCTTGAACGCACCCCGCCCAGTAACTGGTGGATTGTATTCGTCAGTGGCCCCTTGAAAGGTACGCGGCCTTCGACCCCCTCGGGCACGAGTTTCTCGTCGGCACTGTCGGCCTGGAAGTAACGGTCGCTCGAGCCTTTCTGCATCGCCGAAATCGAACCCATACCGCGGTAGGATTTGTAGGATCGGCCCTGGAACAGCTCAACCTCGCCCGGCGCTTCCTCGGTACCGGCAAACATGCCGCCGATCATGACTGCATGGGCACCGGCAACCATCGCCTTGGCGACATCTCCAGAGAAGCGGATACCACCGTCAGCAATAACCGGCACCCCGGTTCCTTCAAGCGCCTCGGCGACATTGCTGATTGCCGAAATCTGCGGTACGCCGACACCTGCCACGATACGCGTGGTACAAATCGATCCCGGACCAATGCCGACCTTGACCGCATCGGCACCTGCATCGACCAGGTCCCGTGCCGCCGCCGCGGTTGCAATATTACCACCGATGACCTGGATCTCCGGGAAGCCCTGTTTTATCCACGCAACCCTTTCGATGACGCCACGGGAATGGCCATGCGCGGTATCCACGACGATGACATCCGCCTCGGCCTCGACCAGGGCATGCACCCGGTCATCGGTGTCAGCACCGGTGCCGACGGCCGCGCCGACGCGCAGGCGATCCCATTCGTCGGTGCAGGCCAACGGGTGAACACTCGCCTTGGTAATATCCTTTACCGTGATCATACCTTTCATATCGCCTTTTTCATTTACCACGAGAACACGCTCGATGCGATGGCGATGTAATAGTTCGATGACCTCGGATTTTTCAGCGCCCTCACCAACCGTGACCAGGTTATCGCGGGTCGTCATAATTGATGAAACCGGCTGATCGAGATGTGTTTCGAAACGCAGGTCACGCTTGGTGACGATGCCCACCAGTCCCTCGCTGCCGATGACAGGCAGACCGGAGATCTTGCGTTCCTGGGTTAGCTTGATGACGTCGCGTACCGGGGTTTCCGGGCTGATCGTAATTGGATCCTTGATGACGCCGCTTTCATACTTTTTCACACCGGCGACTTCGGCGGCCTGTTGTTCGATCGAAAGATTCTTGTGGACGATACCAATTCCGCCTTCCTGTGCAATTGCTATTGCCAGGCGCGATTCGGTAACCGTATCCATCGCGGCTGAAATCAACGGGATATTAAGATCAATGCCCCGGGTCAGGCGAGTCTTCAGCACTGCTTCGTTAGGAAGAATCTCGGACTTCGCGGGCACCAGCAAAACATCGTCGAAAGTGAGGGCTTCCTGGCTGATACGCATGATGGCTCCGACGGGCTGTTGCAAAGCGCGATTATAAATTAATGCGAGCGCGAGCGTAAGTGAGATTATTGGAATCGGCGTGACTAAGTTAGAATAATGTTTGTTTTTTAATCGATTCGATTGCATGCAGCCTGTTCAACCCACCACAGAAGCGATCTGGACCGTCTCGGCGCTTAATTTCGAAGTCAAAACCCTGCTCAGCCAGGGCATTGGCACGCTCTGGATTGAAGGCGAGATTTCTAATTTCGCCTGCCCGGCCTCGGGGCACTGGTATTTCACCCTCAAGGATGAAAAAGCGCAGTGCCGGGCGGCGATGTTTCGCGGACGTAACAGCCGGGTCGGCTTTCAGCCGCAAAACGGGCAGAAGGTGCTCGTCAGGGCACAAGTAACACTGTACGAGGCACGCGGCGAGTTTCAGCTTGTGGTCGACCATCTCGAAGATTCTGGTGTCGGCGAATTGATGCGGCGCTACGAACAACTCAAGGCCCAGCTGGGACAGGAAGGCCTGTTCGACACGGCGATAAAGAAACCGCTTCCCGAACATCCGCAAAAAATCGCGCTGATCACCTCGACCACCGGTGCCGCCATCCGTGACGTGTTGTCGGTCATCGAGCGCCGCGCACCGCACATACCGGTGGTAGTTTTCCCGACTCCGGTGCAGGGTGAGACCGCTGCAGCCCAGATTCGACAGGCGTTAGCGCGAGTCGCCGACTACGGCGAATGCGACGTCGTATTGCTGGTGCGTGGCGGTGGATCACTCGAGGATCTGTGGAGCTTCAACGACGAGGCGCTGGCGCGTGACATGGCAGGGTTCCCGATTCCGATCGTGACCGGTGTCGGCCATGAAATTGACTTTACCATCGCAGATTTCGTTGCCGATCTGCGGGCACCTACGCCATCGGTGGCCGCTGAAACCATCACGCCTGACATCAATGAACTGATGCAGGGCATCGATGACCGTATTGCGCGACTGCTCGGCCAACTTGAATTACGTCTCGGCAAATCCCGGGAGCGTCTGAAGTACTTGCAGAAGGCGCTGGACCAGCAACACCCGACTCGTCAGTTCGCACAATTCGCACTGCGCCTCGATCACGCTTACCTGTCGCTACTCGAACGACAGCGCAGCAGGCTGGTTGAAGACCAGCACCGCCTGCGTTTATGCCAGTCGACCCTGATGCAGGTCAGCCCAAAGGTGGCGATTAGCCGCCACCAGGAAAAACTGTTTCGATTGCTTGAAAACCACCAGGCCGCGATGCGTCAAAAATTACTGCTCGCGCGCCACCAGCTTTCGCTGCAGAGCCGATCCCTCGACACTTTAAGCCCTCTCAAAACCCTGGCACGTGGTTTCGCGACCCTCAGCAAGGACGACAAGCTGGTTACGTCGGTAAAGCAGCTGGCGACTGGTGACAAGATCGATATTACCCTGGCCGATGGCAGCAAAGGCGCAACCGTCGATTAGATTTCTGGCCCCTGTTACCCGGGACTCGATTGCGACAATAATCAAGCAGGGAATTCTATCAATGCTCGGATAGCAAGCAACCGTAGCCTTCGAAGCGGTCTTCGATGCCGGCCAGGCGCAGGCAATCCCAGATCATCGCCTGGTTGCTGCAAATTGCGGGCTTACCCGCGCGGGATTCGATTTCACCGATCACATCCAGCGTGCGCAGTGCCCCACAGGAAATGAAGATCGCATCTGCATCGGGGTGATCTTGCGCGAGTGCAAACTCGGTGATGTAATCCGGCGCGACGCGCACCATGTCGCTGTCCTTTTCGAGATTCAGACCACATAGCGAAATGACTTCAAACCCTGCCTGCTCGAGATAATCCACCTCGCGCTGGTTGACTTCATCGAGATACGGCGTCGCTACGACAATCCGCCGCGCCTGTAGCTGCTTTAATGCTCGAATCACAGCGGTGATCAGCGAGGTCGCTTTTGCATTCGGTGCACCTCGATTGAGCTCGGCAAAAACGCGTTCCTCGCCGATCACGAGGCTGCCTGAAGTGCAGGCATAACAAACCACGTCAAGACTGCCGTCGGGCAGCAACCCGGCGGCGCAACCGGCCAGCAGATCGGCCTGCGCAGCGAGGGATTCATTGGTAATCGAATCTGGAATCGCGGCGCGCGTAAAATGAATACCGACACCCGGCGGTCGCAGCCTGATCACGTCATCCTGCACGGTTTGTTCGGTCGCGAGCAACACGTAGCCAATCTTGGCACGTGGATGGCGTCCTTCATCGAATCGAATGGTATCGGGAGCTGGCGCGAGGGTGGCGGTGGCGAGCATCGTAAAATCGTTTCCTTAGCTGGGTCGGTATGATATATACACCCGTCTCATCCCGATATCCAGAATTACCAATGCTAGAACAGGCCCGCCAACGTACTACTGAATTTCAATCCCGCCTCAAAGAAGCCGGGATTGACCTTGCCATCATTACCGACGAAAGCTCGATTGCCTACCTCGCGGGGTTTTGGGGATACCTCTCCATTGAATTCGGTCGACCGACATTTCTACTGATTCGGCCGGACGCGCCACCGCAGGTCATTACCCCGTTGATGGAAAGCGAAATGGTCGGTGCCATGACCTGGGTTGAAAACGTTTCCACCTGGGAAGATGCCGGCGCAAGACGCTGGGAAAATGTACTCGCCGAGGCAATCGGCAAAGACCCCGGAAAGATCGGTGTCGAGATTGCCGCGCTGCCACCGATCGTGCGCAACTGGTTAGATGATCAAATGCCTGGTGTAAAGCTTTGCGACATCACGCCACTGCTCGGCGAAATGCGCATGATCAAGTCACCCGAAGAAATCGAGGTCATGAAGCAGGCTGGTGAAATTGCCGGTGCCATGATGCAGGCCGCCGAAGATGCACTTGGAGAAGGCCGACCCGAGTATGAAGCGGCGCTGGCCGTTATCAACGCCGGTACCCGCAAGGCGGCTGGATTTCTGACCGCCAAGGGCTGGGAGGCCTTCATTTCACCGATGATCCATAACCTGCAGATCATGCAGTCAGGGCGCGATACGTCAATGGTGCACCGACGTGCGAGCGTCAAGCCACTGGAGAAAGGCGATCCGGTTTACTTCTGTTTCTGCAACATGGCGCAATTCAAGCAGTACAAACTGGGCTTTGACCGCATGTTCTTTATCAAGGAAGTAACGGATGAGGCGGCCGAGGTGCAGCAGGCTGCCATCGATGCGCAACAGGCGGCTATCGCGGCGATGCGCCCCGGTGTTAGCGCCGAATCGGTAGCCGAGGCCGAGGCCGCCGATGAAGTTTACCGCGAGCGCGGTTATGCAACCGGTTATCGCACCGGTCGCTCAATCGGCATGGCCTACCTCGAATCTCCCGAGCTTAAACATGGTGATAAAACGATATTGCAGGCTGGTATGACATTCGCAGTCGATGGCGGTATCAGCGTCGACGGCAGGCTTGGGGGACGTATCGGTGATTCGATTGTGGTAACCGAGACCGGGACCGAGTACATCACCGAGTACCCGCGAAAAATTCTTACCGTTAATCGATAAATATTAAAAGGAGCCAGCCATGAGCATCACCCGTCATCACACCAATCAGCGCATGAGCCAGATCGTCATCCATGGCGATACCGTTTACCTTGCCGGCCAGGTGGCCAACGATTCAAACGCCGACATTACCGTGCAGACCGAACAGGTGTTGCAAAAAATCGATGTTTTACTGGCCGAAGCCGGTTCCGACAAGGGCAAGATCCTCTCGGCCCAGATCTGGCTCACGAGCATGGGCCATTTCGCACAAATGAATGAAGTCTGGGATGCCTGGGTACCTGAAGGGCACGCCCCAGGGCGCGCCTGCATCGAGGCCCGCCTTGCGAGCCCTGATTTGCTGGTCGAAGTCGGCATCATCGCCGCCTGCTAGGATCAGGCCTGCGACCTCGCTGCCGGCTGAAACGCTTATGCCGGTGCCTGATTAGACTTCAACAATATTTGGGTTTATGCTTGCCCGAATAAAATCTATGCGCCGAGCCTAAAAATTCAACAAGCAGGCATAGCCTGACCCGGCGCATTAAAACAATAGCCTGAACCTACCAGGCATGACCGAGGGGGTCGCTTCCATATGAACACCGTAATGCTCGTTTCGCTGGTTTTATGTGCCGCTATTGCTATCTGGGGAGTCGTCGATCCGGACTCGATGACAGGCTCCGCGCAATGGCTGGTGAACTACTCATTAACCGCCCTGGACTGGTATTTCCTGGCCTTATGTACGAGTTTCCTGGTCATCATGGGATTCATGGCTGTTACCAGGTACGGCGATATCAAGCTCGGCGCCGACGACGAGGAGCCTGAATTCAGCACACCTTCGTGGATCGCGATGCTGTTTGCCGCCGGCATGGGCTCCGGACTGCTGTTCTGGGGCGTGGCCGAACCGATTTATCACTTCATGTCCCCGCCGGTCGGCGAGGGTGAAACCGCAATGGCGGCGCGCAACGCGATGGTCATCACCAACTTGCACTGGGGTCTACATGCCTGGTCTATCTACGGCTGCTGCGCACTGACGGTGGCCTATTTCACTTTCAGGTTAGGTCTGCCATCGATGGTATCGACGCCCATAAGGGTAGGATTCAAGAACGTTTTCGGCAAGAGAACTCTTAATAACATCGGCAACACCGCCGACATTCTTGGGGTTATCGCGGTCGTATTCGGCCTCGCGGGTTCGCTGGCGATGGGTACCCTTATGGTGCGCTCCGGCATGAACTCGGTTTTCGGCACCGCAAACGATGTCACCATGAGCATGATTATTATCGCCGTCATGACCGTCTGCTTCCTGCTGTCGGCCTGTACCGGCGTCGACAAGGGCATCAAGATTCTGAGTAACATCAACATGGTTGTCGCCATTTTGATCTTGCTGGTGGTGCTGTTCGGTGGACCCACCGCGTACCTGTTTCAATCCTTCATCTACGCCATCGGCGACTACCTGATCCAGCTGATTCCGATGTCGTTCAAAACCTATGCCTATACCCCCGCAGGCTCCTGGAACTGGTTTCATGGCTGGACCCTGACTTACCTGATCTGGTGGTTGGCCTGGGGCCCTTTTGTCGGAATTTTTATCGCCCGCATCAGTCGCGGCAGGACCATCCGTCAATTTGTCCTCTACGTGGTCGGCGTGCCCACGATCGTTTCTATGCTGTGGTTTGCCGCTTTCGGTGGAGCCGCGATTCACATCGAAATGTTCGGTGCCGGCGGCATTGCCGATAAGGTGTTCGCCGATGTAGCCGGCGCGTTGTTCGGCTTCTTTGAGTACTTCCCCGGCACCACGCTGCTGAATTTCCTCGCGGTCTGCCTGATTTTCATATTCCTGGTGACGAGTGCGGATTCGGGCACCTTCGTTATCAGCATGATGACCAGCAAGGGCGATTTGAACCCGCAGACCAAGTTAAAGCTGATCTGGGGATTGATCATCGCCGGCATTACCGTTGCGACCATCGTTACCGAAAGTGTCAAGGTCGCCAAGGTTATGGCAATCACGGGGGCAATACCCTACACCTTTATCATTATTTTGCAGCTGGCTGGATTTTTCAGGGTCGTGCGCGAGGATCCGATTGTGCGGGAAACGCACACGGTAGTGCGGCATGTTGACAGCGACAGCCGATCCGATGAAAGCGCGGCCTAGGGGGATATGACAATGATAACTAAGTATATAAAACAAGTTGCTGCAGTCCTGTTATGTGCTGCCCTCGTCGCCTGCGGTGGTAACGATCAAAAAAGCTTACGCGTCGGCGCCAAACCCTTCGCGGAAAGCATGATTCTGGCCGAAATGATCGCCCAGATGGCGGAAAATGCCGGCATTCCAGTGGAACGCAGTATTCCTTTCGGACTCACGCCGAAAATCATGGAGGCGCTCAAGCAGGATGTGCTCGATGTGTATCCCGAGTACAACGGTACCAGCCTGACCTTTCTCGGGCAGGCGCCCACCAGTGACGGTGAAGCGTCGACCGCCAAGGTGTCGGCACTGTTCAAGCCACTGGGGCTGGAACTGACCGGCAAGTTTGGATTTTCCAACGACTATGCCATGGTGATGACG
>CAXMSP010000091.1:0-18487 GCA_964196225.1 uncultured Gammaproteobacteria bacterium
ACTGGCGCGTCCCGTAGTCAAGGCAGCGGACTTCCATGGCAAGGCGCCCTACCTCGAGCAACGCGAGCTCGAACACCAGGCCGCATACCTGTGCACCCTGTCGATGACCAACAATGTGGACTCACAGGGCATCGCGCGCTATCCCGTCGGAAACGGCCCACTAATGGATCCGGAAACAGGCGAGGTGCCGATCGACTCGAAAGGCCGTCGCTCATACCTGACCAGCATCGCCTACGGTCCAAGTATTGGTAAAAATATCGGGCTTGGCTACCTGCCCCACGAGTACTGCCAGGAAGGCCGCGAGATGGTCATGGAGTATCTGGGTGAACAGTTTCCGATGAAGGTCGAGTCAGTCGGTTACAAGCCGCTCTACGACCCGGAAAACAAGCTGCCGCGATCCTGAAGGTAAGACGCAGGTTAGGGTCAATGCTCTAACACCCACATTCTGCATAAATAAAGGCTGGACAGCGTCCGGCCTTTTTCCTGCCGCAAGAACCGGGACTGAAATCGGTATACTGTCCCCGGAAATTCCACGGTATTCCCTGGCCTAAATTTCGATTCGGGCAGTAATTCCGTGGGCAAGCCGCGCTTGACGGGTCCGAACGCACTTGCGATGCTCTATTGCCATGCGTTTCCCAAGGCCTGCCTTCGCTTTCCTGGCGCTGCTCCCGATACTGTTCAGCGGCGGAACCGTGCTGGCTGCCGCCGACGAGCAGGACGAAATTCTGAAACACGCCAACCAGCCCTGGCGCGGCGATCTCGATGGCATGACCGAGCGTGGCTTCGTGCGCATCCTCACCGTCCACAATCCCCTGTTCTTCAGCTTCGACGGCGCCCGGCAGACAGGCATGGTCGCCGAGCTGGGCAAACTGTTCGAGGATCACCTCGCCGAGGAGATCGGGCGTGTCCGCTCGCCTACCGTCGTCCTGATCCCGGTGGGCCGCGATGAACTGATACCGGGACTGGTCGAGGGCCGCGGCGACCTCGTCATGGGCAACCTGACGATCACGCCCGATAGGCAAAAGTTGGTCGATTTCGGCCCGCCGGTCCACCCGAACGTCGACGAACTGGTCATCACCGGGCCCGCGGTCAAAAATATCAACTCGCTCGACGACCTCGTGGAAATCGGGCTCTACGTGCGTCGGTCGAGCAGCTACTTCGAGCATCTGCAGGCACTGAATGCCGAGCGCGAAGCGCAGGGCAAGCAGCCAATTCCGATCACCGAGGCGGATGAAAATCTCGAGGATTACGACCTGCTCGACATGGTCAATGCCGGGGTGCTCGAGGCCATCGTCGTCGACAGCCACAAGGCGGCCTTCTGGGAACAGGTTTTCGACAATATCGAGGTTCACCGCGACATATCGGTACATTCCGGTAACCGAATTGCCTGGGCCATTCGCAAGGACAGTCCGCATTTGATGAAATCGATCGCCGCCTTCAGCGAGACGGTCAGAAAAGGTAGCTTGCTGGGCAACATCCTCCGCAAACGCTACCTCGGTAACACCGGATGGCTAAACAACGCGCTCGCCGGCGAGGACCGAAAGCGTTACGAGGAAACCATCGAGATCATCAAGCAATACGCCGATCGTTACGAATTCGATTGGCTGATTATTGCTGCCCAGGCCTACCAGGAGTCCCGCTTCGACCAGAGCAAGCGCAGCCCGGCTGGCGCGGTAGGCGTAATGCAACTGCTACCCACTACCGCGGCGGACAAGGCGGTCGGCATCCCCGATATTTCAACGGTGGAGAACAATGTCCATGCCGGGGTGAAATACCTCCACTGGCTGCGCGAAACCTACTACTCGAACGCGACGATTGCACCGCTCGACCGGGTCCTGTTCTCGTTCGCCACTTACAACGCCGGCCCGGGCAACATGCAGCGTGCACGCAAGCGCGCCAGGCGGCTGGGTTTCGACCCCAACCGCTGGTTCGGCAATGTCGAGATCGGTATGTACCGAGCGGTGAGCGGCGAACCGGCTTCCTACGTGCGCAATATCTACAAGTATTACGTCACCTACCAGGGGTTGGAGAGATCGCGCCAGGCACGTGAAAAAGCCCTCGAAACGCAACCCGGAAAAACCACGATGGAAGGCATCTCATCCGGTAGCAAATCGTTGATCTTCGGCGTTTTGGCGCTGCTCCTGCTTGGCGCTATCGTTATCTGGGCCAGGAAACGGTTCGATTGACTAATTAAACTGCCACCCTAATTCCTTGATTCTAAGCTCAATCGTCGCTCGGCGGGGCGAGCCTTACGCAGGCGACGATGAGCTTCGACACATAATCGGATGGGTCGCGCGGGTCCAGCTCATTCCCCGCTTTTACGACGGCCTTGATTCTGGCCCGCAGATTCGCCAGGTGAGAATCTACCGGATACGTCTCCACACCCGTTAGCTCGCGAATGTCGGGAGAGACATTCGGGTCAGGGGCGAAGTCCAGCCTGCTTTCATCAACCTGCTTCAAGAGATCAAGGGCTCTTTCCAGATCGGCCAATAGTGGAGTACTTGCCACGTTCCTCTCCTGTAATGTCACGGTATTCGAAAAACCCTGGTGACAGTTTACTTATGTGGAAATTAAGTTAACTGTCACCTTATCAATGACAGGGGTCGGTGACAAATGAGAATTAGAATCATTTGTCACCGACCCCTTGCCTCGAACGGGAGACGGGAGGATTAAAATACATTCCCTCCGTCCCTTTTTTGGACCTTAATTCCTGCTCCCATCGCGCAATCTCGTCGATATCGAGAGATATATTATTTCGATCTGCGATGTATTAGGGGTTATAATCGCGGGACAAAGCGAGCCAGATTGACTTTAACAGTCTGTATCGCACCAATAAATGACCCCTATCGGAGAAGCATTATGAATCAAGACGACGAAATCAAATTTCTGCAACGACTGGTTATGGAAAACCGCCTGAGCCGCCGTAAATTCCTGTCCGCGGCGATGGCCATGGGCGTGGGAGCGATGGCCCCCATGCTGTACAGTGAAGCGGCACAGGCCGCTCCAAAGCGAGGCGGCAAGCTCAGACAGGGGCTGACCGGTGGCGCGACCAGCGACGTGCTGGACCCGGGTCTGATCCTGGACTCCTATATGATCAACGTGCAGTTTGGCCAGTTGCGCAACAACCTGACCGAAGTCTCGGCCAGCGGCGAACTGGTGGGAGAACTGGCCGAAAGCTGGGAAGCTAACGCCGATGCCACCCGGTGGGTTTTCAAAATTCGCAAGGATGTGGAATTCCACAATGGCAAAACCCTGGATTCGCAGGACGTGGTCGATTCGCTACAGCATCACCTCGGCGAAGGCTCGACATCGGGCGCAGCCGGTATCCTCACGGGCATCGACTCGGTCAAGGCGGATGGGTCGAATACGGTGGTAGTAGGCCTTAATGGCGGCGATGCCGACTTTCCTTTCATCCTCAGCGACTATCACGTCCTGGTCTGCCCCTCCAACGGGGACGGCAGCATCGACTGGCAATCCGGCATCGGCACGGGCGGTTACTCCCTGGCGAGCCATGAGGCCGGTATTCGCACCCTGACGAAGCGCAATCCCAACTACTGGAAAGAAGGCAAGGGGTATTTCGATGAAATCGAGTCGCTGAACCTCGAAGACCCGGGCGCGCGCACCACTGCCCTGCGAACGGATACGGTGGATTGCATCCAGAAAGTGGATTTGAAAACTGCCGGTCGGTTTGCCAAGCTGCCGGGTGTGAAGGTTATCGCCACCACGGGTAACAAGCAGATCACGCTGCCGATGCGCACGGACCTGGCGCCCTATGACAATAATCACGTACGCATGGCGCTCAAGTTGATCATCCAGCGCCAAGACTGGCTGGACAAGATCGCATTTGGATACGGTGAACTCGGCAACGACAATCCGATCGGCCCCGCCAACGTGTATCGCGCGACCACCGAAGAGCTGCCGCAGCGGGAATACGATCCCGACAAGGCGAAGTGGCACTTGAAGCAGGCCAAAATGGAGAACCTGTCGGTGGAATTCCATGCCGCGGATACGGCCTTCGCAGGCGCGGTGGACGCCGGGGCGCTGATGCGCGAATCGGCCAAGCCCGCCGGGATCAATATCGACATTAAACGCGAAGCCAATGACGGCTACTGGGCCGACGTGTGGTTGAAAAAGCCCTGGTGTGCCTCCTACTGGAGCGGCCGGCCTACCGAAAACTGGATGTTTTCCCAGGTTTTCTCGGCGGAGGCCAAATGGAACGAAACTTACTGGAAAAACGAGCGCTTCAACAAGTTGCTGATCCAGGGCCGTGCCGAACTGAATTCGGAGAAACGGCGCGAACTCTATGTCGAAATGCAGCAAATCGTGCACAACGACGGGGGCGCAATAATACCGCTCTTCCTCAGTGACGTGATGGCGGTGAACGACAAACTCGGCCTTCCCGAGCAGATCGGGAACAACTGGGAACTGGACGGCATGAAGAATGCCGAACGGTGGTGGTTCGCCTGAGCAAAATCGGGCTCACTTTCACCATGAGAGGCCGGGGCGACCCGGCCTTTTTCTTGCTAACAAAAATACCAGGAGTATCGAACGACTCCCTGGACAGAAAACAAGATGACGCGATCCTGAGTCTGCTAGTTTAGAACCCCGAGCAAAGCGCCCAGGTGCTTTTCGTAGTGTCGCCAGACACCAATTCCTTTGTCATGCAAAGGAACGTTCTCGTATTGTTCCAGGCTGACACCATCCCACTCGATGTCTAGAAAAGAAAAAAGTTTAGACAGTTCGTGCTGTGTATCCGTTACTAACTTCTCATATTCAAGGTCATAGATAAATCCAGGGAAGACTCTATGCCAATGAGACATTAAGTCGGCATACCCTCGATAGTAGACCGCGAGTGCGTCAAGGTCGAAGGAATAGAGATACCTCTCACTATGAAAACACATTTGGTAAACAAACCAGCAGGCATCCATTGGCTGTCGATGGCAGTGGATCACTTTCGCGTCTGGAAACAGTAATTTGATAAAACCCACGTAGTAAAAATTTGTCGGCATAGTATCAACGATAAATTTCTCTCCAACTGAAAATCGATCGAGTTTTTTTAAATACTTTTGTGCGATCTCAAAAATTTCATCACCTGATAAACATTTTAGATGCTCAACCATGGCCCCTGGATTGCTCAAATCTTCCAGGTTTCCCAGCGTTTCTTTCAGATAACCCCGCTCCCCCGCAGCAGCAACCTGGGGATGACGGGCAAGCATCGTTTCAGATAACGTCTTACCTGAACGGGAAAGACCGATAATAAATATTGGATTAATTTCGAATGAACCTTTGTAATCGATTGGAGAAAATACGCCGGTCTCAAAGGCAGATTTTAGTTTTTCAAAAAATGCTATTTCACGATTGACATCGTATTGCAGTGAATCCCATCTTAATTGATTCCCCCGCTGGAAATAGGCAAAGGATTTTTCATAATTTGCCAGGTCGGCATGGGCTTTACCCAGGGCAAAACTGAAATGTATTAAATTTTGGGGTGATATTCCCGGATCCTGGTATTTCTGCTCCATCACCTCTATCATTTTTTTATCCTGTTCGAGGGTTTTTACCATTGATAAGCTCAGGTAGGCTGCGGCTATGTCCGGTTCCAGTGCGATCGCTTGCTGATAGTTTTCTATCGCCTTGTCCCATTGTTGCAGGTTCCCGAAGGCCGCTGCTAACCTGGCGTATGCATATGCATAACTGGAATCAATTTCAAGAACTTTTTTATATGCATCTATTGCTTTACGCGGCTCACCAGCCCCGTTTAGCGCAGTGCCAAGCTCTAACCAGGTCGTAGCATTATAAGGATCAATTTCAATTGCATTTTCAAGAATTGGGATCGCGTCATCAAACCGAGTCGTCTTATTCAACAAAATACCCAGATTGAGAAATGCCTCTGCAAGTTCCGGGTCGATTTTTATTGCCTGCCGGTAAGCGCTAATTGCCTCTTTATGACGGTCCGTATCTCGCAGTGCATTACCTAGATTGACGTGCGGATCTGCATAGTTCGAATCCTGGGCAATTGCTTTGTTGAACCAGTTAATGGCTTTGTCTTCTTCACCCTGTAATTTCAAAACATGCCCAAGATTATTTAGTAGCATGGGGTGAGTTGGGATGATTTTTAGTGCATTCTGGTAGGCGCCGAAGGCTTGTTTAAGTTGCTCCCGATCCACGAGGACGTTTCCGAGATTATTGTAAGCTTCGACAAAATTCGGATCCGCTTTTATCGCTTTTCTATAGGCTCGCTCAGCGGCAGATAGTTTTTTTTGTTGGTGAAGAAGCCTGCCTGCTTCGTAGCACTTGATTGCCTTTTCGCTGTACATGTGTGCAATAACCCAAGTGCCTATACTAAATCAGAATTTGTGCGCATAACGTGCTGCAAACTTTTACCAGACAGAGTATCGCAATTCCGGGGACAGTATACTTATTTTCGAACCGCAAGATTTAAGAATGAAATAGAGTTATTTTCACGGAATTGGCTAAAAGCCGCTTTATGATCCGAAAGCCGTATATCCGCGAACCCGAAGCTCAAGCTCAAGCTCGAGCTCAAGCAACTACTGCCAAAGTAAAAATCGCCAGAGAAGATCCGGCGGGTTTTTACCTGTTGCTGCAAGCTGCCCGATCACGCAGGCATGACTGCAAAGCGATTTACAATGCGGCGTCGAGCTCGGGTACTGCTTCGAAAAGATCCGCTACCAGGCCATAATCCGCGACCTGGAAGATCGGTGCTTCGCTGTCGTTGTTGATGGCGACGATAACCTTGCTTTCCTTCATTCCCGCGAGGTGCTGGATCGCACCGGAGATACCGACCGCGATGTACAGATCCGGCGCGATGACCTTGCCGGTCTGACCGACCTGGAATTCGTTGGGCACAAAGCCGGAATCGACCGCGGCACGCGACGCGCCAACCGCAGCGCCGAGCTTGTCGGCTAACGAGTGCAACATGCTGAAGTTGTCGCCGGACTGCATGCCGCGACCGCCGGAAACGACGATCTTGGCCGAGGTAAGGTCGACCTGATCGTTGTTGGAAACCGCCTGTGACACCCAGCTCGAAAGCCCGGCATCGGCACCACCGCTGATTGCTTCGACGCTCGCGGAACCGCCTTCGGCAGCCGCGGCTTCGAACTTGATGGTGCGCACGGTGATCACCTTGATCGAATCCGAAGACTGTACCGTCGCCAGCGCGTTACCCGCGTAGATCGGGCGTACGAAGGTATCGGCTGCCTTGACTTCGACGATCTCGGATATCTGTGCCTTGTCGAGCAACGCCGCGGCGCGCGGCATGACGTTCTTGCCGAAAGTGGTGGCCGAGGCCAGCACGTGACTGTAACCCGCGGCAACTTCGGCGATCAGCGTCGCCAGGTTTTCCGCGAGGTGATGACCGAACATCGGATCATCAGCTACCTTGACGCTGCTAACGCCAGCAATTTTGGCTGCCGCATCGGCGACCGCATCACAGTTTTCGCCTGCAACCAGCAGGTCGATATCGCCGCCGATCTGCTGCGCGGCGGTAACCGCGTGCAGGGTTGCCGCGGCGACTTCGTTGTTGTCGTGTTCGACGATTACCAGATTTGTCATGACTAAATCACCTTCGCTTCGTTGCGCAGTTTTTCGACCAGCTCACTGACGCTGTTGACAATCACGCCGGCGGCGCGGCCTTCCGGTTCTTCGACTTTCAGGGTCGTCAGGCGATTCGCAGTATCCAACCCCAGGCTGTCGAGTTCGATTTTATCCATCGGCTTGCGCTTGGCTTTCATGACGTCGGGAAGCTTGACGTAACGCGGCTCGTTAAGGCGCAGGTCGGCGCTCATGACGGCCGGCATCTTCACCTGGATAGTCTCGAGACCGGCGTCGACCTCACGGGTTACGGTCGCCTTATCACCCTCGATCTTGATTTCCGAGCAATAGGTTGCCTGTGACCAGCCCAGCAACGCCGACAGCATTTGCGCAGTCTGGTTGGAGTCGTCGTCGATGGCCTGCTTGCCGGCGAGCACGAGGCCGACGCCTTCCTGCTCGGCGACCTGCTTCAGCACCTTGGCGATGGCGAGCGGCTCCAGCGCTTCCTCGGTTACCACCTGGATCGCGCGATCGGCGCCCATGGCGAGACCGTGACGCAGGGTTTCCTCGGTTTTACCGCCGCCGACCGAGGCCACGATAATTTCCTCGGCAATGTCGGCTTCGCGCAGGCGCAGCGCCTCTTCGAGGGCATTTTCACAAAAGGGATTCATGGTCATCTTGGCGTTCGACAGGTCGACACCCGATTCGTCCGCTTTGACGCGTGCCTTGACCTGGGGGTCGAGCACGCGTTTCACACATACCAGTATTTTCATTACGCTCGCAACTTTCCATTCTGGTGATCGCAGGGGAATTCCTCGATCACAGTCGATTTACAGCGACGAATACTATCACAGCCATTCCCGGTGTAAGATTTATGCGCGACTGAAGATTATCTATTTGCGTCAAACCCGCTGGACGATAGATTCAAATAGCACTTTGCGCCAGGCGACGACATTCCCCGGGGGATTGCTGGTAGTACTGGCCAAACAGGCGCGAAAATGAAGACAGCGAGTTAAAACCGGTGCGAATTGCAATTTCCTGCAGCTTGAGCCGCGTGTCGACCACCATGCGGCGCGCGGTTTGCAGCCTGAGGCGACGATAGTAAGCAGCCGGAGATAGATTCAGGGTCTGCCTGAACAGGTATTCGAGCATACGCACCGACAAATCGATCTGCCGAGCCACCTGGGCTATCGTCAGGGTGTCATCGATATGCTGTTCCATCAGGTGTATCGCCGCAGCGACCCGGGGTTCGTTATTCTCCAGCATGCCGAGTGATACCAGTGGTTGGGTGTCCGTAGCGCTGTGCACGCCGTCATAAATGAAGGCGCTGGAAACTTCGATTGCGAGTGGATAACCGTAGCGCTTGCGAATCAGGTAAAGCATGAAGTCGAAGGTTGGTGACGCACCACCGGTGGTAAATACCGATCCATCAATAACGAAACGATCCGCTTTCAAATTTACCGCGGGAAAGCGCATGCCGAATTCTTCCAGGTCTTCCCAGTGAGTGGTAGCAGATTTATGCTCCAGTAACGCGCTGCGCGCCAGTATCCAGCTGCCAGCCTCGATGCCACCGACCATCGAGAAATTTCGAGCCACCCGCTTGATCAACTTCAAATGGGCGGGTCCCGCGTGCTGCTGCTGATGAAAACTGGCAATGACGATCAGCACATCCCCGTGTGTATGTTCATCAAGCATGGCGTCGGGTTCGATTGATATATCGCAGGTCAGGCGCGCCGGTTTTCCGTTCAGGGTTATGATTTTCCATTCGAATAGATGACTGCTTGCGATACGATTTGCGGCGCGCATGGTGTCGAGCGCCGATGCCAGCGACATCATCGACGAGTCGGGCAATACCAGCAGTGTTACCTTGAGTTTTTCGGCGCTCGGTTTGAAGATGCTCATTGCGCAAATTGTCAAATATTTTGCGCATTAATGCAATCACAATCCAGCAATCCATGACATGATTGCGCGTTCTATCAATGGAGGTGTGCTATGCCTTTAAGCGCCAATCTGAATCCTTTCATTACCTGTGCTGTCACCGGTTCCGGCAGTTCCCAGGATCGTTCTCCCCACGTACCACGCTCGCCCGAACAAATCGCCAGCAGCGCAATCGACGCCGCCAAAGCCGGTGCCGCCGTTGTTCATTGCCACGTGCGTGAGCCTGAAACCGGCAAACCCAGTCGTCGGATCGAACTCTACCGTGAGGTTATCGAGCGTATCCGCGATTCTGAAACCGATGTCGTGGTCAACTTCACTGCCGGCATGGGGGGTGACCTGGTGTTTGGCGACCCCGAGAATCCGTTACCCCTGAACGAGGCCGGAACCGATATGGCGGGCGCCACCGAACGCGTTGCGCACGTTGCCGAATGCCGGCCTGAGATCTGCACCCTTGATTGCGGCACGATGAATTTTGCCGAGGCCGACTACGTCATGACCAATACCCCCGGCATGCTGCGCGCGATGGGTCAAATGATGACCGACCTGGGAGTACGCCCTGAAATCGAAGTCTTCGAAACCGGTCACCTGTGGTTTGCCAAGCAGCTGGTCGAAGAATGCATCATCGAGGACCCGGTCATGATCCAGATGTGTATGGGTATTCCCTGGGGCGCTCCGGATGACTTGAACACCTTCATGTCGATGGTCAACAACACCCCGGACAACTGGACCTTTTCGGCGTTTTCAATCG
Source organism: uncultured Gammaproteobacteria bacterium (assembly GCA_964196225.1). Lineage (GTDB taxonomy): Bacteria > Pseudomonadota > Gammaproteobacteria. The sequence goes on from CAXMSP010000091.1 coordinate 10,238, forward strand.
GTCGGCACGAAATGCCCTATGCCGCAGCGGCGGTGCTTGCCGGCGGCAATGTGCGCGTCGGCCTCGAGGACAACCTGTGGCTCAGAAAAGGCGAGCTTGCGACTAACGCACAGCTCGTTGAAATGGCGGCAACCATCGTCACCAATATGGGCGCAACCCTGATGACCCCGGCCGAGGTGCGCGAAAAAATGCAACTGCAAAAACGCCCACCGGTTTCAAAATAGGAGAAAGTTTCATGGCAGTAATTAAACAGGCCGCCATTATCGGTGGCGGCGTGATTGGCGCGGGCTGGATTTCGCGGCTGATCGAGAATGGCATCAATGTTAAGGTTTACGACCCCTCGGATGATGCGGCGGAAAAAATCGAGGCGGTGCTGAAGAACAGTCGCTATGCCTACGGTAAATTGATCAGTGGCCCTCGATGCAACGAAGGCCAGGTCGAATTTTGCGACAGTGTTGCGACAGCTGTCGCGCAGGCCGAGCTGATCATAGAATCGGTTCCGGAACGCCTGGATATCAAACAGTCGGTTTACACAGATATTGAGGCAGGAGCGAAACTGGACGCGATTATCGCCTCCTCTACCTCTTTCATTATGCCGACCGATCTGCAGGCAAATTTAAAATATCCTGAGCGGTTACTCGTGGCACACCCGTTCAACCCGGTTTACCTTCTTCCGATGGTCGAACTGGTCGGCGGAGAAAAAACTTCGGCTGAAACCATCGAACGTGCGTTCCAAATTTACCAGTCCATCGGTATGAAACCGCTGCACGTGAAGAAGGAAATCGAAGGCTTCATTGCCGACCGGCTCCTGGAAGCGATCTGGCGCGAATGTCTGTGGTTAGTCAAGGACGGTATCGCAACAACCCAGGATATCGACGAGGCGATGAGTTACGGATTTGGTTTGCGCTGGGCACAGATGGGTATTTTCGATACTTATCGGGTTGCCGGCGGCGAGGCCGGCATGCGCCATTTTATGGAGCAGTTTGGTCCGTGCCTTAAGTGGCCGGTGACCAAGTTCATGAACGTGCCCGAGTTCACCGACGAACTGGTCGATCTGATCGCCGGGCAGTCAGACGAGCAATCCGGTCATATGAGCATTCGCGAGATGGAACGCATTCGCGACGATAATCTGATCGCGATCCTGCACGCGCTCAAGGGCAACAACTGGGGCGCAGGAAAAACTCTTGCTAGCTACGAGCAAAAGTTATTACAAGCCGCCAACGACGAATAACCGGGAGAATCAACATGCATTTCGGACTCAGTTTTGAACAGGAAATGATCGTCGATACGGTCAAGAGCTTCATCGAAAACGAAATTTACCCACATGAGGCCGAAGTAGAGCGCACCGGCGAGGTGCCAATCGAAATCGGCCATGAAATTCGGGACAAATGTATCGAAGCGGGCTACTTTGCCGCCAACATCTCAGAGGAATTTGGCGGTGGTGGTCTAAGCCACCTTGACTTCACCCTGCTGGAACGTGAACTTGGGCGTGCCTCCAACGGGCTGGCGGTATTCTTCGGTCGCCCTTCCGGCATTTTGCAGGCCTGCACCGAAGAACAGCGCGAGCAATACCTGATCCCGGCGGTTAAAGGTGAGAAATTTGATGCGCTCGCCATGACCGAACCCGGCGCCGGCTCCGATGTTCGTGGCATGAAATGCAGTGCCAAGCAGGATGGCAGTGACTGGGTTGTAAACGGCAGCAAGCATTTTATCAGCCACGCCAATATTGCTGACTTCGTCATCGCCTTTATCGCCACCGGGGAAGAAGAAACACCGCGCGGCATCAAGAAAAAAATTACCTGCTTCCTGGTAGACCGCGGTACGCCGGGATTCGAAATCAGGCCCGGCTACAACTCGGTCAGCCACCGCGGTTACAAGAACTGTATTTTGAACTTCGACAACTGCCGTCTGCCCGAAGGGCAAATCCTGGGCGAATTGCACGGCGGCTTCGATGTCATGAACGAATGGCTGTACGCGACCCGCATAACCGTTGCCGCAACCAGTGTCGGTCGCGCACGACGTGCATTTGAATACGCCCTGCCTTACGCGGTCGAGCGCAAACAGTTCGGTCAGCAAATTGGCAAGTTCCAGGGCGTGTCTTTCAAACTCGCCGACATGATCACCGAGATCGACGCCGCCGACTGGCTGACGCTGTCAGCCGCCTGGCGTCTCGACGAGGGGCTTGATGCCAACCGCGAAATTGCGAGCGCCAAGGTGTTTGCAACCGAGATGCTGGCACGTGTGACCGATGAGGCGATCCAGATCTTCGGTGGCATGGGCCTGATGGATGAATTACCACTGGAGCGCTTCTGGCGCGATGCGCGCGTCGAGCGGATCTGGGACGGCACCTCGGAAATCCAACGCCATATCATATCGCGTGAATTGTTGCGCCCGCTGGGTGGCTGATGTCTGGCCTGGAACGACTGCTGCGACCTAAGTCGATCGCCGCCATCGGTGGCCTGCAGGCAAGCCGGGTAGTCGAGCAATGCCAGCTGATGGGCTACCAGGGCGAGATCTGGCCCGTGCATCCCGAGAAAACCGAGGTGCGCGGAATACCCGCATACAAGCGCGTCGAGGACCTGCCCGGGGTGCCCGATGCCGCCTTTATCGGGGTTAATCGCCATGCTACCGTCGACGTGGTCAGGGCGTTGCGAGAACGCGGCTGCGGAGGCGCGGTATGCTATGCCTCGGGCTTTCGCGAAGCCGATGAAACCGGGGCTGAATTACAGGCCGCGTTGATAGAAGCAGCGGACGAGATGCCGATTCTTGGCCCGAACTGTTACGGCTTTATTAATTACGCGGATGGCGCGCTGCTGTGGCCCGACCAACAGGGCGGTAAGCGACTTAAAGCCGACAGCACCGGGGTTGCGATCATCGCCCAATCTTCGAATATCGCGATCAACTTCACGATGCAAAAGCGTGGCCTGCCAATGACCTACGTTGTTACGGTCGGCAACCAGGCGGTGGTCGGACTATCCGAGCTGGCACAGCCCCTGCTCGATGATCCTCGCGTTACCGCGCTCGGCATGTACGTTGAAGGATTCGACTCAATCGCAGCGATGGAAAAACTGGCACAAAAATCTCGCGCGTTAAACAAACCGATCGTGGTGTTCAAAGTTGGCAAGAGCGAACAGTCGCAGGCCGCGGCAATGTCGCACACCGCTTCGCTGGTGGGTTCGCACGAGGTGACGAGCGAATTTCTACGCCGCAACGGTTTCGGCCAGGCCGAATCGATTCCGGTGTTCCTGGAGACGCTCAAGCTGCTGCATCAGCACGGGCCGCTCGAGGGCTACCGGGTATCGTCGATGAGCTGCTCTGGTGGTGAGGCCAGCATCATTGCCGACACCGCGGCACGCCACAAGGTTTACTTCCCCGACCTCGAAGATTCCCAAAAAGCACCGATCGAGGCCGCGCTGGGCCCCCTGGTCACGGTTGCCAACCCACTTGATTACCAGACCTACAGCTGGGGTAACCGGGCAGTAATGGAAGCCACCTACCGCGGGATGACGTCGCTAGGCTTCGATATGAATTACCTGATCCTCGATTTTCCACATCATGCGCGTTGCGAAGACTGGGAATGGCACATCGCGGTCGATGCCTTCGAGTCCGCTCTCAAGCATAATCGGGCCCGGGGTGCTTTCGTCGTGGGGATGCCGGAGAATATCCCCGAGGAATATACCGAGAATTTCAGTCAGCGCGGCATCGTTAGTTTTTACGGCATTGACGAGGCGCTGCAGGCGACCGGCATCGCCGCCGATATCGGCACCGCCTGGAAACAGGAACTACCTGAACCGGTATTGCAGCTTGCCCCAATTTGCGGCACCGGGATATCCCTCGATGAGGCGAGTGCGAAGCAGCGTTTAAGCGCGGCGGGCGTACCGATCCCGGAAGGTAACTGCGTCGACTCAAATGAAGCCGCGCTAAAACTTGCGTCGAGCCTGGTTTATCCAATGGTAATGAAAGCGCTAGGCATCGCCCATAAAACAGAACATAACGCGGTACGCCTGAACCTGGTTAACGAGGCTGATGTCAATCAAGCAGCAACCGAATTATTCAAACTCAGCGACCAGCTTTATCTGGAAACCATGAAACCGGCCGTGGCCGAACTGATTGTCGGGGTGACTCGCGATCCTCAATTCGGCCTGGTATTAACCATCGGCAGCGGCGGCATCCTGGTTGAGATCCTGAAGGATAGTAAAACCTTGATCATCCCGGCGCGACGGGATGAAATCGAAGCTGCAGTCGCGAGCCTTAAATCCGCACCGTTGCTCGGAGGCTATCGCGGCAAGCCAGCCGCTGACATAGCGGCAACCGTCGATGCCATTGTTGCGATCCAGCAATATGCAATATCGAATTCAGGTTCACTGATTGAGCTTGACGTTAATCCCTTACTGATCGGCGCGCAGGGCGAAGGCGTTTTCGCAGCCGATGCACTTATCGTTCTAGAGGAGCAAAAATAAATGACTGATGTAATCACTACCCGCAGAGAAGGCGGGGTTCTCGAAGTCACGCTGGATCGACCCAAGGCCAATGCTATCGATCTCCATACCAGTCGAATCATGGGTGAAACGTTCAGGGAATTTCGCGATGACCCTGAGTTGCACGTTGCCATCATCCAGACCGCGGGCGATAAATTCTTTTGTGCCGGCTGGGACTTAAAGGCCGCCGCAGATGGCGACGCGGTTGACGGCGACTACGGCGTTGGCGGATTTGCCGGGCTGCAGGAATTGCGCGGTCTCAACAAGCCCGTCATTGCCGCGGTCAACGGTATGGCGGTCGGCGGTGGCTTCGAACTCATGCTGTCGGCAGACCTGATTTACGCCTCCGAACATTCGAGTTTCGCACTGCCCGAGATCAAGGCCGGCACGCTGGCTGACGCCGCTACGATTAAACTACCGAAGCGCATTCCCTACCACGTGGCGATGGAAATGCTCTATCGCGGGCGCTGGATGGACAGTGCCGAAGCCTTACGTTGGGGTCTCGTAAACGAGGTTCTACCGGCAGACGAATTAATGGAACGGGTCTGGGAGATCGCGTTTGAACTGGCCGCGGGGCCACCACTGGTGTTCGCGTCGATCAAGGAAGTCGCGCGCGAAGCCGAGTCGATGAAATTCCAGGAGGCGATGAACTGGATTACCAAGCGCCAGTTTGAGACGGTCGATGCCCTGTACGGCAGCGAAGACAACATGGAAGGCTTCAAGGCGTTCGCCGAAAAACGCGACCCGGTCTGGAAAGGTAAGTGAACTGTCGCCCCGTGGCTTGACCCGATACGTCGGACCGACGGGGTCCAGTATGAAAATCCGGCCTCAGGCCGACATTTTTTTGATTTTTAACAAACTGGTATATTGTGTGTTCTTCGAACACGATAATCAGACTGGATCCCGACGGTCCGACGCTTCGGGTCGAGCCACGGAATGACATGAAATGAGCGATAACCAACCCCTGTGGACACCCAGCCAGGCCAGCATCGACGCGGCCAACATGACACGCTTTATTGCGCAGGTTAATCAGCGCCACGACCTTTCGATCGATGACTACGACGCACTTTACCAATGGTCGATTGATCAAAAAGAAACTTTCTGGTCGGAGATCTGGGATTTCTGCGAAATTATCGGAGACAAGGGTAAACGCATACTGATCGATGGCGAAGACATCGAAAAAGCGCAATGGTTTCCCGACGCAACGCTCAATTTTGCCGAAAACCTGTTACGCACAAAAAATGACGAAATCGCGATTTACTTTCGTGCCGAGGACCAGGTCGACTACTCGCTGACTCACCGTGAACTCTACGACCAGGTCGCAAGCGTTGCAGACTGGCTTAAATCGAACGGACTTGAACCTGGTGATCGCGTCGCTGCCTATTTGCCCAATATGCCCGAAGCCGTGGTCGCGATGCTCGCAGCCACCAGCCTCGGTGCGGTGTGGACCTCGACTTCACCCGACTTCGGCGAAGACAGCGTCATCGACCGTTTCAGTCAGACCGAACCCAGGTTTCTGTTCACCGTGGACGGGTATTTTTATAACGGTAAACGGCACGATATCGGCAACAAGATTAAAAGTATCTGTTCGCAGTTGCCGAGCGTCGAACAGGTTGTCCAGATCAACCTTGCCGGATTTGACAACCAGGTCGGGGCTGTTGACTGGAGTGACATCATCGCCAAACCGGTCGCCCAGATCGAATTTGTCGCATGCAATTTCAATGATCCACTTTACGTGCTCTATTCATCCGGCACTACCGGTAAGCCCAAGTGCATCACCCACAAGGTGGGTGGCACGCTGATCCAGCATTTAAAGGAGCAGATGTTGCATTGCGACATCCATCCCGGGGATCGCGTATTTTATTTCACGACACTGGGCTGGATGATGTGGAACTGGCTGGTGAGTGCACTCGCGAGTAAAGCAGCGCTGGTGCTTTACGACGGTTCGCCTTTCTATCCGGATGGTGAAGTGCTGTGGCGTTATGCCGAAGATATCGATCTGACCATTTTTGGCACCTCGGCCAAGTACATCGATGCCATGAAAAAAGCCGGGCTGCGCCCGCAGGGGAAATTTGACCTGTCAGCATTGCGCACGATTGCGTCGACAGGTTCGGTTCTCGCGCCCGAAAGCTTTGATTATGTTTATCAAAGTATCAAGCAGGATGTCTGTCTTGCCTCGGTGTCAGGCGGCACCGATATTGCTTCCTGTTTCGTAATCAGTTGCCCGCTGCTCCCGGTTTACCGCGGTGAAATCCAGTGTCGGGGGCTTGGTATGGCGATCGAAGTTTACGACGACGATGGCAATCCCATAACAAACGAAAAAGGTGAGCTGGTCTGCACTCAGACATTTCCCAGCCAGCCGGTTTACTTCTGGGCTGACGCCAGCGGTGAAAAGTATCACAACGCTTACTTCGCCCGTTTTAATAATGTCTGGCATCACGGTGACTACGTCATGCTGACCGATCACAACGGCATTATCGTTTACGGCAGGTCCGATGCGACGCTGAATCCCGGGGGCGTGCGTATCGGCACCGCCGAAATATATCGCCATGTCGAGCAGCTTGATGAGGTTGTCGAAAGCATCGTCATCGGGCAGCAATGGGAAGACGATGTGCGCGTCGTACTGTTTGTCGTTTTACAGCCAGGCATTGATCTCGACGATACGCTGCAAGACAGGATCCGCCGCACCGTGCGTGAGAAATGCACACCCCGTCACGTGCCCGCCAAAATCGTACAGGTATCCGAAATTCCGCGCACCAAGTCAGGCAAGATCGTCGAACTCGCGGTACGCGAAGTGGTCCATGACCGACCAGTCAAGAATGTCCATTCGCTCGCAAATCCAGAAGCGCTCGAACTGTATCGCAACCTGCCCCAGCTGCAAGACTAAGCTTTGAATTCAAGAACTATCCTGATCAACTGGACACTGCTGCTGTGCCTGGTCGCGCTATGGGGTACTTCCTTCATGTTTACCGCGATTTCGGTCAGCACTGTCGATCCGATCTCGGTCGTTTTTTACCGCCTGGCGCTGGGTGCGTTGGTTCTGTCGCTGGTAGTCTACGCGCGCAGTCATTCAATTCCCCGGGAATGGCGCACCTGGGCAGGTTTCCTGGTTATGGCTATTGTCGGTAATGCGTTACCTTTCTTTCTGATCTCTTGGGGGCAACAAGAGGTAGACTCGGGCGTCGCCGGCATGATTATGGCAATCATGCCGCTGTTGACGATGGTGTTTGCGCATTATTTTGTCGTCGACGAAAACCTCAATCGTTACAAGCTGATTGGCTTTGCGCTTGGCATTACCGGGGTCATCCTGCTGCTTGGCCCGGTGTTCGAAGGGGGTGGTCGCGAATTCTGGAGTGGCCTGGCAATTTTTACCGCGGCAAGCTGTTATGCCGTCAATTCAATCCTGATCAAGCGCCTGCCGCGCTTCAGCCCGATGGTGGGCGCCTGCGGTGTACTCATCATGGCTAGCCTGGTCATGCTGCCCATCTGGCTGGTTCTGGCACCCGACAATAAAGCCATCAGCCAGGATTCGATGATGTCCGTGATCTGGTTGGGTATTGGTCCCACGGGCATTGCAACCATCATCCTGTTTGCAGTCATCGACCGCGCCGGGCCGACCTTTCTGTCGACCATTAACTACCTGATCCCGGTGGTAGCTTTTTTATGCGGCGCCTGGCTATTATCAGAACCGGCAACCTGGCAACATTTCGTTGCCCTTGCGACCATACTGGGCGGAATTGGCATCACTCGAATCAGGGTGAACCGAGCGCTA
>CAXMSP010000092.1:0-26342 GCA_964196225.1 uncultured Gammaproteobacteria bacterium
AATACACCCCACCGCTACGACGACGACTGGATCGACCACACTTCACTTGGCCTGGAGAACCCTGAGCAGTTGGTTGCACGCATTATTGAAACTCTCGCATGCGTTGAACTGGATGACGAAGTCTACCAGTTCGGATTGCTATCCCATGTGGATCAATCGAAGAATTCCGAACTGACCAGTCGCGTCATGGAGGCTCGAAAACAACTGCGAGACAAGTTTAGGGAGTCGGATATTGCTCGACTCGTCGAACCCTTCGATCAGGAAAAATACAACCTCAATATGACGGTATCCGAGAACCTGCTTTTCGGGACGGTTTACGGCGAATCTATTAACGCTGAACAGCTGATTGACAACCCGTTAATTCATAAAGTGCTAGGTGATTTCTTTCTGGACCAGGAATTTCTGAATGCTGGCGTGCAAATTGCTGAAATCATGCTAGATCTGTTTTCCGACGTCGAACCCGACAGTGAGCTGTTCGAGCAGTTCAGCTTCATCAATGCTGACGACCTGCCGGATTTTAATAAACTGTTGCAACAAACCAGGAAAGACGGTGTTGAAAATCTGCAACAGTATGATAAACGTCGCCTGATGTCGCTGCCATTCAAGCTTATCGTGGCACGACATCGACTGGGCCTGATAACCGAGCCTATCCAGCAAACCATTCTCGAAGCACGACGTCGGATCCATGCGCTCGCTGCAACCGAGGATCTTGGCATCGAATTTTTTGACGAGTCCCGTTATAACCCGCGTATTTCGGTGCAGGATAATATCTTGTTTGGCAAGCTGGCCTACGGGCAGGCACACGGTCAGCAAAAGGTCAACGCGCTAATTGCCGACGTGGTTGAGACCCTTGGCCTGCGCAACGAAATCATCGCGGCCGGGCTCGACTACGAGGTCGGCGTAGCTGGTGGGCGCCTGTCTCCGGCGCAGCGGCAAAAGCTGGGGCTCGCGCGGGTCCTGCTTAAAGCGCCTGATTTTCTGGTTATCAACGAAGCCTTGTCTAGCCTCGATCCAGCGAGCCAACGCCGCCTGATCGTCAACGTCAAAAAAGCGATGCAGGGCCGTGGGATTTTTTGGGTCCTGGGGCGAGTTCAGCTAGCCGAGCAGTTCGACGCAGTAATCGTGATGGAGCGCGGTAAGATTCTCGATACAGGGTCGTTTACCGAGATGAAAGACAATAACGATCACTTCCAGCTTTTACTCGCCTCGGAGTAACTTCAATCAGGCGCTAGTCCTGGCGACTGAAAAAGAGGTGTGTCGTAAACCACCGATCGACAATTTCACGCCTGATCCCACCCCATAAACTTTCCCAGTTGAGACGCAGTGTTGGGCCGAAGGGTTGCAGACCCGCCCTGGCGCCAAGTTTAATGAGCGTTTTTCGAGTAAAGCAGTTGATATGTTCGAGTGGATGAATCGCGTCCAGGTCGGGGGTCCAGCCCCGCTGCGCCAGGCCACTAGCGACACCACGACCGTCTGGCACACGGATATATACAAAACCTGTCGGTTTCAAACGCTGGCAGAGTGCCTGCAAGGTTTCCACAGGATTGGACAAGTGCTCAAACACCTGGTTTGCATAGATAAAGTCAAAATCAGCTTCAGCGATGGCCAAATCGTCAATAACCGTTACCCCCATTTTTCGTGCGTGTTCGATGCGTTGCGCCGACAATTCGTAGCCGACGACATTTAAACCGTGGGCTTGCGCCATCCGGCTCCAGTAACCCCATCCCATACCAAAATCCAGGACTCGTATCTGATCGGGTCTCTTGTCAAAAATTCTCGACAGTGTATGTATCTGTCCCGCATATTGGCTGTATAGCCTGGACTTTGCGGTTTGTTTCTTTTGCAGGCTCTGTGCATGATCAACCCAGCTCCGGTACAGCGCCAGCATCCCAGCTTCGTTCAAGACAGGATCCTGGTAAATAAAATCACAATTTGTGCAAGCTACAACCCGGTAATTCCCGGACGCCAATGACTCTAGCGGCACCCTTCCCTGGTAGAACTGTCCGATGAAAGCTGCGAGGCGTTGATCATGATAGGGGATTTCGCACAGGATTCTATTGCTGGTTGATTCACATAGAGGGCAACAGTCGCGCTGATGAAATCCGACCGGCATCGATTACTTGTAAGGATCTGCCGCGTCTCGTAACCCATCTCCAAAGAAGTTGAAGGTTAAGATTACCAGGATTACCGGCACTACCGGGTATAGCAACCAGGGATACAGAGCCACCACGCTAATGTTCTGCGCTTCGTTTAGCAGCACACCCCAGCTCGTGACTGGCGGTCTTAACCCGAGCCCCAGAAAACTCAACGCGGTTTCACCGAGTATCATCGCCGGCACTGAAAGCGTGGCCGATGCGATTAAATGGCTCATGAATCCGGGTAACAAATGTCGACCGATGATGCGCCCGGGCCTCGCACCCATAAGCTCGGCCGCGGCGCAATAGTCTTCCTCGCGTAACGATAGCAATTTCGAACGCACCGCGCGCGCCAGGCCGGTCCAGTCGAGCATGGCCAGGATTACCGTGATGCCAAAAAATATCAGTATCGGGCTCCAGTTCACCGGCAAAACCGCGGACAGGGCCATCCACAGCGGTAATTCGGGAAACGAACGAATCACTTCAATGATTCTTTGCACCGTGGCATCTACCCAACCTCCGTAATAGCCGGCAAGGCCACCAATTACGATTCCCAGGGAGAAGCTGATTATGATTCCGACCAGGCCAATGGTGAGCGATATCCGCGCACCATAGGTAATCCGCGAAAACATGTCACGCCCCAGGCGGTCGGTACCGAGCCAAAAGAAGGTGCCATTTTCGGGTGGGCATACGAGGTGAAAGCTGGCTTCGAATAAACCCCAGAATCGATAACTGTCACCCTGACAAAAGAAACGCAGGAGCTGCACGTCATCCTTACGTTCGGGATAGTTTCGTTTCAGGTTTTCCATATCGAGTTCATAATCCCTGCCGTACACGAAAGGCCCGATAAATTCTCCGTTGTGAAACAGATGCACGCTCTGCGGTGGCGAATAAATGAATTCGGTATTACGGCTATGCAGGTTGTATGGCGCGATCACCTCGCTGAACATGATCGTGGCATAGTTCAGGGCCAGGATAACGCCGCAGATTACAGCCAGACGATGTCGACGCAGTTTCCACCACATCAGTTTCCACTGGGACGCCATGTAATACTTTTCCTGCGCTGGCGTCAGCGCCTCGATTGAGTGGGGATCGAAGGGCTCACGCGAAACAAAATGATCCGTACTCATTTGTTCGCGCCTCCACCGAGCCGTATTCGAGGATCGAGCAGGGCCAGCGCTATATCGGAGACCAGAACACCAAACACGGTCAGCACCGCCAGAAACATCAGGAACGATCCCGCCAGGTACATATCCTGGCTTTGCAGCGCGCTTAACAGGATCGGTCCCGTGGTCGGTAATGACATCACCACGGCGACAATTTCGGCACCGGAAATTACGGTGGGCAACAGGTTGCCGACATCGGCGACGAAGAAATTGAGAGCAACGCGCAGCGGATACTTGGCTAGCAGTTTGCCCGGTGGCAAACCCTTGGCTCGTCCGGTGGTGACATATTGCTTTTGCAACTCATCGAGCAGGTTGGCGCGCAAGCGCCTGATCATGCCGGCGGTTCCCGAAGTGCCGATAACGATAACGGGAATCCACAAATGCTCAAGGATCGAAACCAGCTTGTCCATGCTCCACGGGGCGCCGATATATTCCGAATCCATCAAACCACCAATGCTGGTACCGAAGTAAACATTTGCGAAATAGAGCATCACCAGCGCGAGCAGGAAGTTCGGTGTCGCAAGGCCGAGGAAACCGAGCGTAGATAATCCGTAATCGCCCCAGCTATACTGGTGGGTCGCGGAATAAATACCAATCGGAAAAGCAACGATCCAGGTAAACAGGATTGTTGCGATCGAAATAATAATGGTCAGGAAAAGTCGATCACCGACCACCTCGGAGACCGGTAATTCATACTCGAATGAATAACCGAAGTCGGCCTGCAGCATTCCGGTAAGCCAGACCCAGTATTGATGCACCAACGGCTTGTCGAGCCCGTACTGTTCGCGCAGGAACTGGATCTTATTTTCGTCTACCGATTCGCCCTGGCTTTGCAGCTCAGCGATATGACTTTCAAGGTAATCCCCCGGCGGCAACTGGATAATCACGAATACCAGCATGCTGATGACCAGCAGCGTGGGTATCATCGTCAGTATACGGCGCAGTATATAACCGAGCACTAGCGCCTGACCTCGTCAAACCAGAAAGTATCCGGTTTATAAATACCAAAATATGCGCCTGGAGATATATCATAAAAACCGGTTTGCGGCACATTATGCAGGTAATTGCTGACCACGACGGGATGCGGCACATGGTTAACAATACCAATGGTGAACATATGATCGCGATGGATTTCAAGCATCTGGTGCCAGATCGACTCGCGCTGTTCATGGGTAGAGGCGCGCATCCACTGGTCGTGCAGATCAACAAGTTGCTGGGCCGCCGCCAGGTCCGGCGCTTCCCCGCTTTTCCCGCTCGATTCGTAATACGACCCCCACTTCGGCCACTGGTACTGGTACTTGGAGGTTGGCGCCAGCTCACTCGGACTGTTCTCCGCGGTTGGTATTGCGTTCTCTATACCAGACCAGATGGACATCATCGCATCGCCCGAAAAAATACGATTGCGGAAGACCTCCCGTGTCGAGGGAATACTGTAGAGCTTGATTCCCGCCTGCAGCCAGCTGTCACTAATCAGCTCGAGAACATCGGTTTGCTCGGTACTTTCACCCGCGGACTGGATCAGTATTTCCAGTGACCGCCCATCCGGCAGCAAGCGCACTCCGCGATCATCACGCTCGGTTAAGCCGAGCTCATCCAGTAACTGGTTAGCGTGTTTCAAATCGTATTCGATCCAGGCAGTTTTATATTCCGGCTTGAAGAGCGCACCCTCCTCCAGCACGGTGTTATTGCTCTCCTGGACCAGTCCAAAATAAACCACCTGGTTGATTTCATGACGATGTATCGCCAGTGAAAGCGCGTGTCGAAAGCGCACGTCTTGCATCAATTCACGATACACCTTGTCGTTGGTATTCAGGTTAGGGTAAAGCGCGATATGAGCACCCTTGGCGGCTTGCCACAGGCGCACATCAAAATTGTTTCGTATCGACGCCGATTTCAAAAAGGTGTAGTTATCCATGCGCAGGTAGCGTGCCTGCAGGTCTGATTCATTAGCGCCGGTCTTAGCGGGTACCAGTTTACTGGATGCAATATTGATTGCGATCGAATCGATGTAAGGCAGCTGCCGACCGTTCTGGTCTACGCGGTGATAGTAGGTATTACGCTTGAAAACAAACCGATCCGAAGGTGGATAGGTGGTATTCACCCAGGGCTGCAGGGTCGGCAAGTCGGGATTAGTCGCCTTGTAGGGACGATCATGATTGAAGTGGATTCCCATCCAGTTGCGTTTGCCGGACTCCTGGATCATCTCGGCCAGCTTTTCCTCGGTTTGATAGCGCGCGTGAAACTGGCGCAGGTAATGCGCAGGTTTGTAGATATAGAGCGGGCGCGCTCCCGCCAGTGCTGGCAGAAAATAAGGATTCGGGTTAGACCAGCTATAGCGAACCGTGTACGGGTCAAGAAACTCAACGCTGGGCAATTCACCTTCGACGATCAGGAGCTTGTTTGGGCCTCCTTTCGATAACTCCGGGTTGTTGGCAATATCCTCCCAGTAGTATCGAAAGTCTTCGCTGGTAAACGGATGACCATCCGACCATTTATGCCCGTTACGCAAATGCAGGGTAAAAATTCGGTTTTCAACAATATCGACGCGCTTCAGAATATCAGGCTTGAGCTCGAGTTCAGGGGTATAGCCGACCAGGCGCGCATAGCCATAAATCACGATTTGGCGTATATCCTTCTGCTTTCCCATCAGCAGGCGTAGTTCGCCCCCTTGCTCGCCAGCAACCTGGTCCGGGCGTAACTGCGCCACCTTGACATCTTCGGGGACTCTGTCATCAATTGGAGGCAGCTTTCCGGATTCAACCAGTTCGACCAGCGAGAGTGTTTCCTTGAGCCAGTCCATCGCCTCTACCCCGGTCGCGGTCATCACGGGAAGAATGATAAGAAGGCTGTTAAGTAAACGTTTCACGCGGCCAGATCGGATGGTTTGGAACCAGCCGCCACCCTGACGAAATGGCCATCGCCGAGATCCATGAACTCTGTTTTCAGACCGCCATGAATCGTAAATGGAAACTGCCATAGGGCGGGGTCGGAAGCGGCAGCCTCGGTAATGGCTTCGAAGCTCAACGGTTGCGAAAGTTCCGGATGAGGCACCGCCGAAAGCAAGGCCTGGGTATAGGGATGAACCGGATTTTCGAACAGTCTGTGACGCGGTGCGAGCTCGACGATACGGCCCTGGCACATAACCGCAATACGGTTGGCAATATAGTGGATCACCGCGAGATTATGCGAAATAAAAATATAGGTTAGCCCGAGTTCCTGCTGCAGATCCTTGAGAAGATTCAGCACCTGCGCCTGGATCGATACATCCAGCGCCGAAACCGGCTCGTCACAGATAATCAGATCGGGCTGCAGCGCAAGCGCTCGTGCAATTCCGATACGTTGACGTTGGCCACCCGAAAAACTGTGCGGATATCGATTCAGGAAACGCGGGTCCATGCCAACCAGTCGCATCAACTCGGTCGCCATTGCGCGTTGGTAATCCATGTCACCCTTATCATGCACCACCAGCGGCTCGCGCAAAATATCGAACACGGTCATGCGGGGGTTTAACGCGCTATAGGGATCCTGGAATATAAACTGCATCTTGCGTCTGAAAGCGAGCAGGTCATCGCCATCAAGTGCCCGCACATCAATCGCCTGGCGACCGTCGTGATAGACAATATCACCTCGGTCCGGCGTAATCGCACGCATGATAATCTTGCTCAAGGTGGTCTTGCCGCAGCCGCTTTCACCCACCAGTCCAAAACATTCGCCGCGTTCGACTTCGAAAGATACCTGGTCCACCGCGAGCAAGTTATGTGCTCCTGAACTGGACCAGTTGCCGCCATGCAGGTGGTAAGTCTTGCTGATATCGTTGACTCGCAGGTGCGGTTCGCTGGTATCGAGCAGCTGATCCGGAGAGCGCTTGTTAATCAGGGCTCCGGTTTCGGAATGGATCTCTCGCACTGGCACCAGTCGTTCACCCGGCCCCAGATCGAATCTCGGCACTGCGTGCATCAACGCCTTGAGGTATTCATGTTGCGGGTTTTCGAATAGATCCTGTAATGGACCGGCCTCCATGACCTTGCCGTGATACATCACCACAACCTGTTCTGCCATGTTGGCAACGACGCCCAGGTCATGCGTGATCAGTAACAGCGCCATACCCAACTCGGCCTGCAGTTCCCGGATTAGCTTGAGGATACGCACCTGGATCGTAACGTCGAGCGCGGTGGTCGGCTCGTCGGCAATCATTAACGACGGATGACATATCATCGCCATTGCAATCATCGCGCGCTGCCGCAATCCGCCCGAGAGCTCAAACGGAAACATATTCAAGGCTCTGGATGGCTCGGCAAAGCCGACATGTTGCAGCATCGTCTCGGTCAGTTTCATGCCTTCCTCGCGACTCGCGTCCCGATGCAGAAACAGGGCCTCGCTGATCTGATCACCAATCGTATGTACCGGTGACAGCGAAGTCATTGGTTCCTGGAAAATTATCGAGATGCTACCGCCGCGTATCTGGCGCATTTGCGTGCTTTCCGGATCGAGTTGCGCAATATCGACTCGCTGCCCGGTCTTCGGGCTATCGAACAGTATTTCGCCAGCACGAATCGTGGCGTTACGGGGCAGGATTCCCATGATCGCCTGCGAGGTAACCGACTTGCCGGAACCTGATTCCCCGACCAGGGCGACGGTCTCACCCGGGTTTACCTTGAAAGATACATCCTTTAGTGCGGGCACGGGGCTACCCTGCAGATCAAAATCTACCGCGAGATTGTTGACCTCTAGTAAGGCCGGTTGTTGGCTTCTGTCAACGATAGTTACTCCTCGATCGGCTGCCTTTTGCAGGCTATTTTTCTGCCATTATAAGTTATTTCTTGCGGTAATAATCCAGATACCAGGCAGCAAATTTCTGCAATCCCTGTTCAATTGAAATGGTTGGCGTATAACCGGTATCTGCTACCAGGGTATCGATATCGGCAAAGGTATTCTCGACATCACCGGGCTGGGCGGGCAGCATTTCACGACTCGCCGTCTGGCCGAATGCCTGCTCCATTAGCTCGATATAATGCAGTAATTCTACCGGCTCCCCTCGCCCGATATTATAAATTCGCCACGGGGCACGACTGCTCGAGGGATCCGGATGCTCGCCCGACCAGTGCGGGTTTTCTGCCGGCACGCGATCGAGGCAAAGGATCACGCCCTCGACGATATCATCGATATAGGTGAAGTCACGGCTGTGACGACCCTGGTTGAACACCTTTATCGGGTTTCCCTGGGTGATGGCGTCGGCAAACAGTATGGGTGACATATCCGGTCGGCCCCAGGGCCCATACACGGTAAAAAAACGTAACCCGGTGCAAGGTATCCGGTACAGATGGCTGTAGCTATGCGCCATTAATTCATTCGCCTTCTTGGTGGCAGCATACAGCGAAACCGGGTGATCGACGTTATCCGAGGTGCTGAAGGGAATCTTTTCGTTGGCGCCATAAACCGAGCTGGACGATGCGTATACCAGGTGTTCGGTATCATGATTGCGGCAGCATTCAAGCAAATTGCCAAACCCGACCAGGTTGCTATCGATGTAAGCGCGTGGATTCTCCAGCGAATAGCGCACACCAGCCTGTGCTGCCATATTCAATACGCGCTCAAAACCATGCTGCTTGAAAAGCCCTTCCATCGCATTCGAATCCGCAAGATCCATTTCAACGAAGTGGAAGTTATCGTGGGTCTTTAGTTGCGCGAGACGTGCCTGTTTCAGACCGACATCGTAGTAGTTATTGAGATTGTCGATGCCAACGACATCATCGCCGCGCTGACATAACTTGTCGGCAAGCGCGTAGCCGATAAATCCAGCGGCCCCGGTGACCAGTAATTTCATATCTCTCCAAAGGTAATGCGCGAACTCGCGCGGGCCTGTTTAGCGGGCAACCAGGAAAGATTTCACATTGAAACGTTTCATCGGGCCTACCCGGTGCACTAACAATATCAATGCGATAATCGCATATATTGTCGGTTCGAGGTAGTCGGCTTTAACCAGCCAGACAAAATGCAGTATGCCAAGCGAAATGATCAGGTAGACCAGTTGGTGCAGGGTCTTCCATTTTTTGCCGAGGCGACGGATCATCGCCTGGTTGGAGGTAATCGCCAATGGCAACATCAACATCAGGGCGCTAAAGCCGAGTGTTATGTATGGACGTTCGACGATATCCTCGATCATCCCGCCCAGGTCCAGAGAGTGATCGGCGATAAACCAGATCGAAAAATGGCAACAGCCATAGAAGAAGGTGTAAAGACCCAGTATACGGCGAAACCGGACAAATGCTGCCTGACCAGTCCATTGCCGTAACGGACTGATGCCGAGCGTAACCAATAGCAGGCGCAGGGTCCAGTCACCCGTTTC
Organism: uncultured Gammaproteobacteria bacterium; assembly: GCA_964196225.1. Taxonomy (GTDB): domain Bacteria; phylum Pseudomonadota; class Gammaproteobacteria. Next base: position 9,648 of record CAXMSP010000092.1, read on the forward strand.
GTGGGTCAGTTTTTCAACCGGGTTTGCACCCAGTCCATCATTGAAAGCTGCCCATAACAGCAGACTAAAAGGTACCAGGCAAAGCAGGTGGACAACCGGCTTGGCATAAACCGACTTGAGCGCCGCGGTGAGCCACATGTTAGAAATTGACGGCCAGGTCCAGATCGTCGTACAGAGCGGCGACTTCTTCTTCGTAGCCGTTGAACATCAGCGTGTCGCGTTTGAAAATCTCACCGATACGGCGCTCTTTCTTTTGCGACCAGCGTGGATGGTTAACCTCGGGATTGACGTTCGAGTAAAATCCAAATTCCCTGGGCGCAGCCATGTTCCATGACGTCAGCGGTTGAACCTCGCTGAACTCGATACCGACAATCGACTTGATGCTTTTGAAGCCATATTTCCACGGAATAACCAGCCGAATCGGGGCGCCATTTTGATTGGGCATAGTCTTGCCGTACATGCCGACCGACAGAATCGTCAACGGGTGCATCGCCTCGGCGATGGTCAAACCCTCGCGATAGGGCCAGTTTAATACCGAGCGTTGCTGTCCAGGCATGCGTACCGGATCATGCAGGGTCTTGAAAGCGACGTATTTAGCTTTTGAGGATGGCGCAAAACTATTCAAGATGGACCCAAGTGGAATTCCGAGCCAGGGGATGACCATTGACCAGGCCTCGACACAGCGCAAGCGGTAAATACGCTCCTCGACAGGAAATGGCCTGACCATATCTTCGAGGCTATAGGTGCCCGGTTTCCCACATTCCCCGCTGACTACGATGTTCCAGTCATCAGTTTTAAAGCGCTTTGAGTGTTTCTTTGGGTCCTCCTTGCCGGTGCCAAATTCGTAAAAATTGTTATAACTGGTGGCATCTTCTTCTTCGGTAATTTCCTCGTCCAGCGAAACCGCCTTTTTCTTGTAATCACCGATCTCGAGCGAGGCCTGCGCGGCCGCCCATGGATTCAGCATCAGCGCACCACCAATGGTGCCGGCCGCCTTCATGAACTCCCGTCGCCTCAGGTACAATGACTCTGGCGTTACCTCGGATTCCGGGATCTCCCAGCGTTTCTTTATCTTGATCATTTTCAGCCCATAAATTCGAATAGTTTCTAGACCACGAACGGGATCACTAGTTCCTGACTGTAAACAGAAAGCCACCCGCCTTGATTTTGTCCATGCTAACTTCAAGTCGTTTTAGGCAAGCATACATCAGGGCCGAGTTACTGGTAACAACCGGTTTTTGCAACGCCTGCTCAAGCGCCGGAATCGCCTCGACGGCACGGTAGTCGGTGCACGAAATCACCAGTACCTCGGCTTCTGGATGATCCGCTTTTAGCCCCATGCGGTAGGCATCTTGCGGGGTTAATGCATTTTGTTCGAGACTGCTCAGTTCCTGCTCGAAGCCGACCTGGTTTACAACTCCGACCCCGCATTGCTCAATAAAATCAACCGCCTCACTGGCAAGTTGGGATACGTAAGGCGAGGTAAACGCTACTTTTGTTGCTCCAATATCCTGAATCGCTTCGACCAGGGCACCCGCCGTGGTGACTGCTGGCAGCGCGCATTTAGTGGTTATTTCGTTACAAAAAGCCTGATCAAATTCGGGCCCATCGGCCAATGTCGCCGAGGTGCAGGCGTAGGCAATTAATTCCACGCGCCCGTCGACCAGTAATTGTAATTGCTGATCGAGCGATTGGCGTGCAAAGCGCCGCATTTCATCGGAATCCGGGATCGATTCAACGTCGTAGCCACCACTTCGAGTCGTATGAATCGTAACCCCCTGGGGCGCTAGCATCAGGCAATCGGGTTCCGCATTGGTATTAGACGAAGGCACGATCATCCCAATACGCCTTAGGCGGGTATCCGCTATGGTGAAATCTCCCAGCTTGAATTCGCGATTATCCATGATGTTGATCCTGCCAGGCTGCGAGCGTTTCTGCCGTTAATTGCATTTGTTCGTCAGTACCAATTGTAATGCGCAAGCAGGCGGGTAATCCATAGCCACCCATGGGGCGCACAACCAGTCCATGGTTACGTAGAAACTCGAATGCCGATGCCGCGTTATCCGCGCTGACAAAGTCAACCAGGATGAAATTGGTCTGGCTGGGAACAACGGTCAATCCCAGTGAACCGATTTGCCAGGACAGGTAATCCCGCTGTTGCGCGATTTGCTTTCTTGCCTGGCTCGCGGTCTCCTGGTCCTGCATCGCCGCGCGGGCAGCAACCTGCGACAGCACCGAGACACTGCTCGGATTTAAAACCTTACGCAGCTGGTCACGTATATCATCCGGAAAATAGCCCCAGCCCACGCGCAATCCGGCCAGTCCATAGATCTTGGAAAAAGTGCGAGTCACCACCGTATTACCCTGTTCGACAAGATCAAAAATCGGTGCATGAAAGTTTTCATCGACAAACTCGGCATAAGCCTCGTCAACCAGCAACAGTACATCGTCCGGCAGCGCGGCACGCAAGCGCCTGATTTCGTCGTTGTGAATAACGCTACCGCAGGGATTTCCGGGATTAACAATAAATACAATTTTGGTATCCGCTTGCAATTCACTCAGCAAGACATCGACATCAACCCGATAGTTCGGCTCCACAGCAGTATCGACACCTGCGCCAACAAGCCTGGCGAGCGTGCGCATAAACAGGTATCCATATTCGCACATCAGCAAGCGATCTTTTGCCGACATGTAAGCCAGCATCAGCGTCGACATCAGTTCCATCGAACCTGCCGCGCAAACAATTTTGTCAGTATCGAGGCTATGAACCTCGGCGATCGCTGCGCGCAATTCGCTCCAGTCACTGTCAGGGTATAGCTGCCCCTTATCAAGTGCGGTCATTACCGCTTCCCTTACCCTGGGGGATGGCGGGTATGCATGTTCGTTTTGGGCCAGTACAATCGCCTCGACTCCCTCCGCTGCGCTGATATCAGGCAGGCTGTAAGGTGCCATCGCCGCTATATTCGGGTTCGGCTTAATCATGATCGGATGCTCCAGTAGGCGACAGTCCATGATCGCCGGAAGCTTCCTGATCGATCGAACCATCGGGTTTAAAGGCCACACCGTAATGGGCCTTTGCATATTCGTTGCTGATCAATCCATCGCGTAAATTCTGCTCGATCAGATCTGCATCGCGCTCCATCGGTTTGCCAAATCCGGCACCCCCCGGTGTCAACACGGTAAGCTGTTCACCACCCGGGATAATCTGCTCGCCTTTGGCACGCAAGCGTTCGCCGCTGGATAGCTCTAACCCACCGACCGCGCCATCCTTACCCCCTGTCTGCCTCGGGCGGGATGATGGATGCGATCCAGCGAGGCAAACAGCGACATATCGGCATTCTCGCTATTGGACAACTCGATTACCTGCCCCAGCCCACCCCGATATTTACCGGCACCGGCGGAATCCTGGCGATATTCACGGCGCCACAAAATCAGTGGCGCAACGCCCTCGGTCGTAATCAATGCCGTGCGCGCGCCCTTGCGTTCGATCAACGCGTTGGTTGCAAGCGTCGTGCCATGGATAAAACCAGTAACCTGGGACGGTTTTATTCCAGCCTTCTGCAACACGATCCCGACGCCCTCCAGAATTGCGGCTTCCGGCGTTTCAATAGTAGTCGCGATCTTGCTGGTGAAGTATTTTTCGCCGGTGTCGAGCACCACGTCGGTAAAAGTGCCACCGACATCGGCCGCGAGACGAATCGGAGCAACGCCCTGGGCTAATCTACCCACAACCGCGCGTTACGGAACATGCGCATCCATGGGCTGTATTCACCCCACTCGCGCGGGTGCCAGGAATTCTGCACGCTACGGAAGATTCGCTCCGGGTGCGGCATCATGATGGTGAAACGTCCATCATCGTTGGTAAAGCCGTTCAATCCTAGCTCCGATCCATTCGGGTTGAGTGGATAAATTTCGCTAGCCTCACCCACACCATCGACATAGCGCATGCAGGCCAGCTTGCGCTCGAGCAACTCGGCTGCCGAGCAATCCCGTGTTTCAATACGCCCTTCGCCATGCGCGACCACCACCGGCATCATCGAACCCTGCATTGCGTCGAGAAACAGGGAACTCGATTCGAGTATTTCGGCCATGACGAAACGCGCTTCAAACTGCTCCGATTTATTGCGTACGAAACGCGGCCAGTGAGCGGCACCTGGAATCATTTGATAGAGGTTTGACATCATCTGGCAGCCGTTACAAATACCAAGCCCGAAACTGTCGTTGCGGTTAAAAAATGCAGAGAATTCGTCAAAGGCGCGGCTATTGTAAAGAATCGATTTAGACCAGGCCTCCCCCGCTCCGAGCACATCGCCATAGGAAAAACCCCCGCAAGCCGCAATGCCCTGGAAATCAGCGAGGCTCACTCGCCCGGTGATGATATCGCTCATGTGGACATCGGTTGCACTGAAGCCGGCACGGTCGAAAGCGGCCGCCATTTCGATCTGCCCGTTGACACCTTCCTCGCGCAGTACCGCGATCCGCGGCTTCGCAGCGCTGCCGAGGGGAGCACAGATATCTTCGCCGGGATCATAAGTCAGCGCAGCAAAAAGCTTTGCGGGCTGTTCGCGCTCAATTAAATCAAACTCCTGTTGCGCGCACTCCGGATTATCGCGCAGTGACTGCATCTGTAAGGTGGTTTGCGCCCAGGCGCGTTGTAAATCAACAATAGATTCATCGATAACTACCTCACCGGAATGAACGAGACGCAACTGTTCGTCGCGTTGCGGTTCACCGATTCGATGGTAGATATGATCGAGGCCTGCATCCCGAATCATTGCTTCGACTGCGGGTAAATCCGCCTCTCGCACCTGCATCACCATGCCGAGTTCTTCGGCAAACAGGCCGGCCAGCACGTCATCGCCCAGGCTGGTGATATCACAATGCAAACCGCTATGACCCGCAAACGCCATTTCGCATAGTGTCACGATAAGTCCACCGTCAGAACGATCGTGGTATGCGAGTACCAACCCCCGCTCGAGCATCATTTGCAGGGTATTAAAAGCCCGCTTGAAGAGTCCCGCATCGTCAAGATCAGGCCCCTGTGCGCCGGTTTGAGCATAAACCTGGGTTAGGACCGAGGCTCCGAGACGATTCCGGCCTTCACCCAGATCAAGCATCAACAGGGAGGAATTTTCGTTATCAGGCTTGATGTCCGGCGTGACCGTCTTGCGCACGTCGGCAACCGGCGCAAACGCAGAGATAATCAGCGATAGCGGTGCGGTCACCGATTTCTCCAGGGATCCTTCAGTCCAGCGGGTTTGCATTGATAGCGAATCCTTGCCGACCGGAATCGTAATACCGAGTTCCGGGCAGAGTTCCATACCGATGGCCTTTACAGTGTCGAACAGGCGTGCGTCTTCCCCCGGATGGCCGGCCGCTGCCATCCAGTTGGCGGACAATACCGTGCGCGACAGGTCTCCCACCCAGGCCGACCCCATATTGGTCAGGGCTTCACCGATCGCAATGCGTCCCGAGGCAGGGGCATCGAGCAAAGCCAGTGGTGTGCGCTCACCCATGCTCATGACCTCCCCACTGTAACCCCGGTAATCGCTGAGGGTTACCGAGGCATCGGCTACCGGAACCTGCCACGGACCGACCATCTGGTCTCGTGCCACCAGGCCGCTGACCGAACGATCGCCAATACTGATCAGGAAGGTTTTATCCGCGACCGTGGGTAAGCGCAGTACCCGGTAAAGCGCATCTTTGAGTTCGACTCCGTTGCGATCAAAATCAGGCTGCCGGGTTTGAATGTGCTCGACATCACGATGCATTTTCGGCGGTTTTCCGAGCAATACGTCCAGTGACAGGTTTACCGGGGTATTGTCAAACTGTGGGTCCTTGACCTGCAACTGGGGCTCTGCGGTCGCCTTACCCAGCACCGCGTAAATGCAACGCTCGCGCTCGCAGAGTGCGATAAAATCTTCGAGACGTTCATCAGCAACTGCAAGCACATAACGTTCCTGGCTTTCGTTGCACCAGATTTCCATCGGTGACATGCCGGGCTCGTCATTGGGGACACGTCGTAAATCGAGTTCCGCGCCACGCCCTGCATCGTTGACCAGCTCTGGTAGCGCATTGGAGAGACCGCCCGCGCCAACATCGTGAATCGACAGGATCGGGTTTTCCGGTCCTTGCGCAAAACAGCGATCGATAACTTCCTGCACCCGACGCTGCATTTCCGGATTCCCACGCTGCACCGAGGCGAAGTCGAGCTGCTCGCTGCTGCTACCGCTCGCCATTGACGAAGCTGCCCCGCCACCGAGTCCAATCAGCATCGCCGGGCCTCCAAGCACAATCACGTTAGCGCCGGGAGGAATATCCTGCTTGTTGACATGTTCCCGTCGAATCAACCCGACACCACCGGCGACCATGATCGGTTTATGGTAACCGCGCACTTCCGAGCCGGTTTCAATCACCACGCTTTGTTCGTAGGTTCGAAAGTAACCACAGGTATTTGGACGGCCAAACTCGTTATTGAACGACGCCGCCCCGATCGGTCCTTCAAGCATGATATCGAGTGCGGAAGCGATGCGACCCGGTTTACCATTTTCCTGCTCCCAGGGCTGTTCAAAACCCGGGATCTTCAGATTCGATACCGAGAACCCGCAAAGGCCTGCCTTCGGTTTCGATCCGGTGCCGGTGGCCCCTTCGTCACGTATCTCGCCACCGGAACCGGTCGCCGCACCCGGAAATGGGGATATCGCGGTCGGGTGATTATGAGTTTCAACTTTCATCAGGATATCGAGCTGTGTTTCTTCATCTCGATAACCGGCATCCGTTGGCGAGGGTTCAAAGCGATTAACCTGGAAGCCCTCGATTACCGCCGAATTATCATGGTATGCCGACAGGATACCGTCGCTATGCTGGGCGTGGGTCTGCTTGATCATGTTAAACAAGGACAATTCCTGATCGACGCCGTCAATGGTCCAGCTGGCGTTGAAAATTTTGTGTCGGCAATGCTCGGAATTAGCCTGCGCAAACATCATCAGCTCGACATCGATCGGATTCCGCCCCAGTTCGACATAGGCTTCAACCAGGTAATCGATCTCATCCGGCGAAAGTGCAAGACCAAGGTCGATATTAGCTTGTACCAGCGCCGCGCGACCCTGCGTGCCGGTATCAATCTCGGCTAAAGGCCTGGGTTGATGAATTTGGAACAGCACCGTGCAGTCATCGAGGTCGGTAAATACGGTTTCAATCATCCGATCGTGTAGCAGGTCAACCGGCACCTCGTCAGCGGTATCGACAGTATAGAGAATGCCGCGTTCGATGCGGCTTACTTGCTTCAGGCCACAGTTGTGCGCGATGTCGGTTGCCTTGCTGGCCCAGGGTGAAATTGTCCCGGGCCGGGGCACCACGTAGAATTCCTTGCCGCTCACACGCGCGGATTCCTGGGCCGGACCATAGGTCAAAAGGTTTTGCAGAACCGTTAGCTGCGCTTCGGCCAGATTATTATCGGGGGCATCGACTAGATGAATAAAGTGACTGCTGAGCCCATTAACCGTGATCCCCGCACCGCTCAGTTGTTGTTCTAGTTTTCTAAGTCTGAATTCAGAGTGTGCCGGGCTACCGGGCAGGCATAGCATGTTCTATCAGGTCACTTAGCGGGGATGAAAAGGTGCGCAGATGATAACGGAAAACACCGATGGCTCCAACACAAAACCGCCCTGGGCTACTAATTCTCGGCAAACGAAAGGGTATGGTAGCGATGGAACCGGATGCTGTCGGACCAGTGCCCGGTCGGAAGCCCGGCTTTCTGCATCAATTCCCCGAGAAATTCGTTCGAAGATGGTAGTTTTTCCCATACCTTGGGTAAGAAAGTAGACCGGTATCCCCGGTCTTCCATCAGCAACCCGTCCACGCCTGGCTGCAGATCATCCAGCAGCATTTGTCGCGAAAAGGCTTTGACTGGCTCAAGCTCCGATAGTACCGAGATTTCGATGCGTAATTCATTCAGTTCTGTACTATCGACCTTGCCGAAACGATGGTCTCGAAATGCGGCATTGAAAGCCGAACTGGCGACCGCCTGGGCCAATGGATCTGCTGCCTGCAGCGAGCCGATACAACCGCGCAAATCACCAAAACGGGTCAGGGTAATGAAAACAGCCGCTTCGATTCGCAAGTTATCGTCGAAATGTGTGACATCGAGCTGCAACGCCCGACCCGATTCAAGGCCGGAATGGATAGACTGGCGTGCGATATCGAGCAGGTAGACCTGCTCGCTGGTGCCGAGATTAACGCAAAGCGAAGGCTGCATAGCCCACCACTCGATTCGGTTTCCCCGCGGTATCTCCGGAGTTGCAGGTATGCAGCAGATCAACGTCTAGCGAACGACATTTTGCCGAGGCCATTAAACCGTTAATCGCTCTTGCACCACAGGCCTGTTCACCTATAAGCGAGGTCGATTTATGCAAAATTTTATCGCAGGTACTGGCATCGACTCGCTGTGCTTCCGCGTAATTTAAAAAATGCGACAGGTCGGAACTGATGACGATCAGTGTATGAGGATCATCCGCGAGCGCATCGATAACCGCTGCAACTTCGCTGGCGTTGGCACCACCCGCCACCACTGGGATTAGCGTAAAATCATTCAATACCGTTTGCAGGAAAGGTAACTGAACTTCGAGGCTGTGCTCTTCGCGATGTGCTTCGTCCGAGACCTGAACGCCGGGTAAGCTGCGGATCTCGGCTAATCCCTTCACATCCAGAGTTATATCGCCTAATGGCGTCGAAAAACTGTCCACCGACGGTATTGCCATACCGTCTACATATACCCGGTGCGCTGGTCCGATCAACAGTACCCTTTTTACTTGATCAGGATCAGTTAACAGGCAACGAAAGGCATATGCCGCAGTAGGACCGGAGTAGATATAACCCGCATGTGGTACAATAAGCGCCTTAGGTAAAGCGTCGGAAACCGCTGATTCAGCAGTTAAAAGTTCATTGATATGATGTTGCAAACGACTTGCCTTTGCATCGTAGAAGTAACCGGCAACAGCCGCCGCGCGCGTGCTCATGCTCTGTCCTCGAACCCGTGTAATTTTGTCAGTATAGCCCGAACGCCTCAGCTTTAATTTGCCCTGTATCAAGACTATGCAAGATACAATTGTCACAACCCGCTACTGGCACCGTCTCGAGGATGGGCGACTGCAATGCGACCTGTGCCCACGCCACTGCCACCTGCGCGATGGGCAGCGCGGACTTTGCTACGTGCGCCAGCGCCTCGACGATGAAATAAAGCTGGTCAGCTACGGTCTTTCGAGTGGATTCTGTGTCGATCCGATCGAAAAAAAGCCGCTCAATCATTATTTCCCTGGCAGCTCGGTACTGTCTTTTGGCACCGCCGGCTGCAACCTGGCTTGCAAGTTTTGCCAGAACTGGGACATGACGAAATCACGCGAGATGGATACGCTAGCTGACGCCGCGTCGCCACATAAACTGGCCAGGGTCGCATCAGAACTATCGTGCCTGAGCGTGGCTTTTACCTACAACGACCCGGTTATTTTCCATGAATACGCGATTGACGTCGCTGCCGCCTGCCGTGAAAATGATATCAATACGGTTGCCGTGACTGCCGGTTACATCGATCCGGATCCCAGGGTCGAGTTCTTTGCCGCGATGGATGCTGCCAACGTTGATTTGAAAGCCTTTACCGATCGCTTTTATCACAAGGTTTGCGGTGGGCATCTTTCACCCGTGCTGGAAACACTCGAATATATCAAGCATGAAACCAATTGCTGGCTCGAACTGACAACCCTGTTAATCCCCGGAGAGAACGATTCCGATGAAGAGCTGCACCAGATGACCAACTGGGTGGTCGATAAACTCGGGCCTGACGTGCCGATGCACTTTACCGCGTTTCATCCCGACTGGAAGATGCTCGATATCAAATCCACCCCGCTTGCCACCCTGACCCAGGCGCGTAAAATTGCGCTCGAAAACGGGGTAAATTACGCCTACACCGGCAATGTACATGACAACAAGGGCTCCAGCACCTGGTGTCACTCTTGCGGCGAGTTGTTGATCGAGCGCGACTGGTACGTACTGGGACACTGGGGTCTCGATGCCCACGGAGGCTGTAACAACTGCGGTACGCCATTACCCGGGCACTTCCTCGAAAAACCAGGACGATTCGGCCCGCAGCGAATTCCGGTTTATCTCAATCGCTACGGCGGTGAATAATAACCCCGGCATTGAATGCCACTTATGCCTGCCTCAAACTAACCTATCCACACCCGAGGCCGACATTCCCGTACCGTAATCTGTCATTCCCGACCGCATGCGGCCCACTTAGCGGCGGTCCGACGTATCGGAATCTTGTAACAAGACCTCATTGCCAGCCCATCCGCTAACGCGAGGACGACCGTATTTTTCGAAGATACCTGGCCGATTTAGCTTGAATTAAATTTTGGCATTCTTTATACAGGTTCGGTTTATCCAGAAGCCTGAGCGGATGCCATGCAAAACAATATCATGATCCTGTTCGCCCACCCGTCACAGCATCGTTCCGAAGTCAATCTACCGTTGATAGAGGCCTCGAAAACGATCGAGGGAGTTACCGTAGTTGATTTGTACGCAGAGTACCCCGACTACTGCATCGATATCGAGCGTGAGCAGAAGCGTCTGCGTGAGCATGACATTATCATTTTCATGCACCCTCTCTACTGGTACTCGACGCCCGCAATCCTCAAAGAATGGCAGGACCTGGTGCTCGAATATGGCTTCGCCTACGGGCACGATGGCACCGAACTGCATGGGAAAAAATTGCTCTGCGCGATTACTGCCGGCGGCTCGGAAGATGCATACCGGACGCATGGCTATAACCATTACTCGATTCGCGAACTGCTGCGTCCGATCGAGCAGACCGCTACCTTATGTGGGATGCTGTATTTACCACCCTATGCCCTGTTTGGTTCGCGCACCGCGCTCGAAGACGGCCGGGTTCCTGACCACGTCGAAAACTGGCAGAAAATTCTGTACTGCCTGCGCCAAAACCAGGTCAATTATGAACTGGCGTCCCAGGCGGAAAAGCTGAATGAATGCGTCAGTGCCCTGATCGGAGTAAACACATGACCGGCTACTTTATCCAGGCGTTCATTTATCTTTGCGCCGCGGTCATCGCGGTGCCGCTGGCAAAGCGATTCGGTCTGGGTTCGGTGCTGGGTTACCTGATGGCCGGCGTCATAATCGGCCCGGTAGTTGGCCTGGTGGGCGAAGAAACCCAGACCTTGCAACATTTTGCCGAATTCGGAGTAGTCATGATGCTGTTCCTGGTCGGACTCGAGCTTGAGCCCCGCATGCTGTGGTCGATGCGAAATCGACTACTCGGCCTGGGTGGCCTGCAGGTAGTTCTATCTGCGGCTGCGATTACGTTTATCAGCCTGATATTTGGAATCGACTGGCGCATCGCGCTTACTATCGGCCTGATCCTCGCGTTGTCATCAACCGCAATCGTACTGCAGACGCTGAACGAAAAAGGACTGACCAAAACAGAGGGTGGACGCGGTGCCTTCGCGGTCCTGCTATTCCAGGATATTGCCGTCATTCCAATGTTGGCATTGATACCATTGCTGGAAGTACCCGAGTTAGCGCTCGCGGCCAGGGAAACTGCAATACAGTCTGCCGAAACTCATGGACATCTCGACCTGGTATCGGGCCTGCCCAACTGGCTTTATGCCATGGTTGTACTCGGTGCAATCGCTAGCGTCGCATTCGGGGGCTTCTACCTGAGCCGCCCTCTGTTTCGTTTCGTTGCTGCCTCCGGTCTGCGTGAAGTGTTTACCGCGACCGCGCTGATGCTGGTCATCGGCATTGCGGCATTAATGAGCCTGGTTGGCTTATCGCCGGCACTCGGTACCTTCCTCGCAGGCGTCGTGCTCGCCAACAGCGAGTTTCGTCATGAACTGGAAACCAATATCGAACCCTTCAAGGGATTATTGCTTGGATTGTTCTTCATCACTGTCGGAGCCGGCATCGATTTCGGTGTGCTTGCCCAGGACTGGCTGCTGGTCGGGTCCATTACGCTGGCGCTAATAACCGTGAAAGCGGCAATTGTTTATGTCCTCGCGAGATCGTTTGGCATCAAGTCGAGCGATCGCTGGCTGGCAACGCTGGGACTGGCACAGGCCGGCGAATTTGGTTTTGTGCTGTTGAGCTTCAGCTTACAAAACAACGTGATGCCGCCAGAGATCGCCGAGTTACTTGCGCTCGTAGTCGCGATATCGATGTTCCTGACCCCGGCATTATTCATATTCTTCGACAAGGTGCTAATGCCACGTTTCGAAACTGGCAGGGACCAGCGGGAGCACGACGTCATCGATGAAAAGGGTCGTGTTTTAATTGCGGGTATCGGGCGCTTTGGTCAAATCGTCAATCGGCTACTAGTAGCAAACGGTATCGAAACCGTGGTCCTCGACCACGATGCCAAGCAGGTCGACAACCTGCGCAGTCTCGAAATTAAAAGCTACTTTGGTGACGCCACCCGCCCTGACCTGCTCGAAACCGCTGGCATCGACGAAATGGACCTGTTCGTGATCGCAATCGACGACCGCGAACGTGCGGTCGATCTGGTTCACACAATCAGGCAACGCTATCCAGAGCTCTCAATACTGGCGCGTGCTTTTGACCAGGTTCATTATTACCAGCTGAAACAGGCTGGCGCGGAATATATCATCAAGGAGACTTACCACGCCGCGCTTGATCTCGGCTGCGAAGCGCTGACCCGCCTGGGGACTCATCCATTTCGTGCGGAACAGCTTAAAAATACGTTTATCGCAACCGAAAATGAAACCGTGGAAGACATGTACCAGAGTTGGGTATCTTCGACGGACAGCGGCATGAGCCCGGGTTACCGTGAATTGTTTATGCAGCAGGAAGCGGCAATCAGGGCCGCCATGCAGGAGGATCGCAGTGATCGCCAAAGTGCGCATGAACGCGGCTGGAATCCGCCGCCAAAAGGTTATGCAGAGGATATAGCCGTGTCTGCCCCGGTAACAGAAGATAATTGAATTCGATAAACTTGATATCAATCAGTATGCTTAGGCCAGGCTTTTTTAAAGTGGCTGGCTTCAATACAATTTCTGAGACCATGGATGACGGGTCATATAACACACGAAAGCCTGCCCAGGGTCGATAACCCGGGCGCAAGTGCGCTGATTGCGGCACTGGATAATCCGCTCGTTTTCGGGCACCCGGTCAAATACATCCGCCTGATCGAAACCCATATTTCGTGGGTGATTCTGACTGGGGATTACGCCTATAAGATCAAGAAACCGGTTAACTTCGGTTTCCTTGATTTCTCGACCCTCGAGAAACGGCACTTCTACTGCCAGGAAGAATTGCGCCTTAATCGCCGCTTTGCACCGGAGATTTACCTTGAACTGGTCGAAATTCACGACAGCCAGGATGTACCCAGGCTGCAGGGCAGCGGCGAAATCATCGAGTATGCGATAAAAATGCTCGAGTTTCCGCAGCAATGCCTGCTCAGTAGCCATGCTGCCAAAGACGACCTGAACCCCGAGTTGATCGATGATATCGCCGCCACTGTCAGCGAGGCACATGCCAACAGTGATCGCACCGACCAAGCTAACGACTTCGGCACTGCCACAGTTGCAGCGCAGTGGAGCGCAGAAAATATGGATCAGATCGGGAACGCGATCCCGCGTAGGTTTTTGCCTGACACCTATTTCCAGCTAGAGCGCTGGTACCAGGAAAACAATGCGTTACTGGCATATATCGACGAACGCAAGCGCGAAGGATTTGTGCGTGAATGTCATGGCGACTTACACCTTGGCAATATGGCACTAATCGGTGGCAGGGTTACCTTTTTTGACTGTATCGAGTTTAATCCCGAGTTGCGCTGGATCGACACCATCAGCGAAGCCGCATTCGTGGCAATGGACCTGAATGCACGCGGTTTTTCCGGGTATTGTTGGCGTTTTTTAAATCGTTATCTCGAAAGCAGCGCTGACTACGCAGGCATCAAACTGTTGCGCTACTATTTCATTTACCGTGCCCTGGTACGTGCCAAGGTTGAGGCACTGCGCGTCGATCAGGAAGCTTGCGACACCGAGACTTATCAAGCCCATATCAAACCCGCGCTCGACTACATCGAGCTTGCCGGGCGCTGGTCAACAAGCCACCGTGCCGGCCTGGTCATCATGCATGGGTTGTCCGGCTCGGGAAAATCGACCATCGCTGCACAGCTGGTGGAGAAGCTGGGTGCGATACAGATCCGATCGGACATCATCAGGAAAGGACTCTTCGATTTTAAAGCCGATGAACAAACCGGTTCGGCGCTGGCTGAGGGTATCTATAACGACGAGGCTACCGAACTAACCTATCGCCGCATGCGGGAAATTGCAGCGACCATCATCGACGCCGATTTTACCATTATCGTCGATGCGACTTTCCTGCTGGAGTCAGAGCGCAGGGCTCTGCTCGAGTTAGAAACCGACCCGGTGTGCAGCAAAGTAATTATCCATTGTGAAGTGCCGACAGCAGAATTACGCAAGCGCATTGTCGAGCGCGAGAACGATCCCTCAGAGGCAAACCTGGAAGTGCTTGAACAGCAACTACGTAGTCAGCAGCCGATTAGCGAAGCTGAAAAAAAACTGGCGCGAATCGTAACCGTTGGTAGTGATGGAATCGGTACCGCCCAGGTCCAGCAAGTCAGAGACCTGTTGGCTAATTGACGGTCAGGAGATCGGCATCAACGATGTCAATCAGCTTTTCGGCGGTATTACCGATTAGCTTGCCCTTGATGCCAGTGCGCGCGAGCGTCCCCATGATCATGATACTGGGATCAATCTCGTCGCAAATAGCCTTCACGGTTGCCACAGTATTGCCCTGGCGCAATAAAATCCGTTCGGGATTGACATCATAGAGCTCGCCCAACTGTGCCCGGGTGACGTCATGTCCATGAGTCTTCAGGGGTAAGTGTTCACTATCGATCGCATCGCTGTAGGCACAGGCGATATACAAATCCATACCGACGATATTCGCGAAGGCACGCGCATCGCGAATGATGACATTGTTCAATCTCATGTGCTGTGGATCACCGGATACCAGGTCAAGGCAGGCAAGCATCCGATCCGTTTTCCATTCCTGGCCCTGATGGGTAAACAAAATCGGACAAGCGCAACGGTGCATCAGCTTGTAGTCGGATGTCGTACTGAAGAAACGCCTTGCCTTGCTGTGATGAAAACTCGATTTAATCATCAGGTCACAGCCTGACTTTTCAACCGCTCGGACCGTGGAATCGACCCACTTGCGATTCCAGGTGACTTCCGTCGTGTATGGCACGCCGCTGACCTTGCAGGGCTGCATCAGCTGTTCCAACCAGTCCGTCGCCTGTTCCAGCGCACTACGTTTGAAATCCCTGCGCGATGCGTATTCACCCGCCTGTTTCACATCCTTGTAGGTGCACAGGAAAGCATGAATATGACAGCCACCGAGCTTTGCGATCAGCAGCGCTTTCACCAACGCCACCTGGTGTGTCTCGGTAGGATCAACGACGACGAATAACCTGGTTTTTTGTTGAGTCACTTAATGCCTCGATTATTGTAAGTCATAGCTTTGCGTTACTTGACCGTCAGGCAACTGCATTCGGCAAGCTGAGCAATCTTGTGCGAAGTACTACCGAGTAACAGGCTTTTCAACCTGCCAAAACCCCGGCTTCCCGAAATTATCAGATCTGCATCGCGATCCCTGGCAAAAGCCACGACCTCCTCTGCAGGGTCACCCAGAACAGCTCTCGCTTCGACATCCTCCGCACCGTGATTTTTAGCACTCGCTCGAGCCTCCTGCGCCAGAAAATCAGCATACTGAAACATGGCTTTTTCCGAGTCAGACGAAGCCCGGGCCATCGTGCTCACCAAATTTTCGGGCGCATTCTCCAGGTTCACCCGCATACTGGGCATGGGCTCGATGATGTGTTCGATTTCACCCATCTCGCGCATTTCATCGGGTATTCTCATATGGCTCGCATCGATAATATAGATAATACCCAACGGTATTTTTTCCTGTCCGGCGAGCGTGGCCCCGATCTCAAGCGCCTTACTCGAGTGCACGGAACCGTCAAAAGCAACTACGATGGACTTAAACATGAGTCTACCCTCTACCTATAGCTGACATTATTGCACCATTTTTGAATGCAGAGAATCTTGACCCTAATCAAGTATGGAATGGCTAGCCAGTGACCGTTGTTGGTCCTGCGATGCCGATTATATATCGTGACCTGAACCACTTGTGCAGTTCCATCACAACCATTACTGAAAGCGCCAGCCCCAGCAGGGTTAACCATTGCTCGAAGGTAACCGGACTCGCACCGAGCACGTCACCCAGCCACGGGGTATACATCGCGCCGATATGCAGCAACTGGGCGATCAGGGTGCCACCCAGCAGCAGCTTGTTGCGCAACGGGTTGTGCCGGAATACCGACAGGGTTTCCGAGCGGCTGTTAAATACATGCACGTTTTCAAACAATACCATCAACAGCAGAGTGCTGTTGCGCGCCTGATCCAGACTGAAGCCTTGATCTAATAGCCACTTGAAAAGTCCGAACGCGACTACGCCGATAACAATCGCCGAAATAATGACACGCTCGAGCATGATGCGGTTGAAAATAGCCTCCCTGGGTGGCCTTGGTGGTTGCTCCAGTTCCGGTCCCTCACCCGGTTCAAACGCGAGCGCGAT
>CAXMSP010000093.1:0-6690 GCA_964196225.1 uncultured Gammaproteobacteria bacterium
ACAATACGGGCCAGCGCTCGGTTCTCTACCAGTTTACATGTTTTGGGGCGACATGCTCGGTTCCAAGCGGCCTGATCTGCTGTGCTTGCACGATAGCATCGTCGGCCACCGTTACGCTGTATCTCCCGGCTGACGGTAGAGGGAGCACGCCCTAATGAGGCAGCAATTGAACGGAGAGAATAACCCGCCACCACGCCACGGGATATCTCTTCACGGTCCTCCAGAGTGAGTGAACGACATGATCTCCGTCGCTGGGCAGGGCGTATCCCTCCTGTCTCTGCTAATATCCGTTGGATCGAAGAGTGGCCTCGATCAAAAAGACGAGCAATCGATCCCAGAGATTCGCCTTTTTGCCAGCGATCCCACATCAGTGTCTTCTGTTCTTCGGTGTAACAAATCCTCGGTCTGTATTTCATATTCAACATCCTCCTCTGTTGTATTAGAGTTTAGATGTTGCATTGACCGGTTGAGATCGCAGCCCTAAGCCGCCATTGCGGGAAATAAAAAAGGCGCCGAAACACCCTATTTAAAGTTCCATTTTTACTGGAGCTCAAAAAATGATCAAATCAGGAGGAATTCCATGATTTTGGGTACAAGCAGGTAGAATTGGTCCGATTGAGGCTATTTTCAAGGGAAGTTACGGGGTTTTTGGGCTGGCTGATACTTCTTGATTTTTGGGAATAGGGTGTTTATGCTTCCTCGGAACCACAACCACTAACGTCGCACTAGGCCCCGTGAGTAAATTTATTCGCTTTTGTTTTAACAACATCACACATAGGTTCGGCGCAGCGGGGAGGGATGAAAGAAACCTTAAAAATACCAGGCTAGCTGCCCAAATACCGAGGCCCCGACGCTCAGGGGCCGACCTGGCACGCCGGAATCGATTCCGCCAAACTCACTACCGGTTTTTCCGTAGGGCATGTTCAGGGTCAGGATTAACTGAAGGTCCTGCTTGAGATCGTGCATGCTGGTGAGTTGCAACAAACCCGAATAATCGTTCAGGTTGGTAAATAGCGTTGGTGTAAACAGCCACAGCGGGGTCATTTCTATCGTCATGCCGGCGGCCAGGTAGTTTTTACCGAGAGTAAACAGTTCACCACGAGCCAGGCGTTTCACCAGCTCGGGATGATTGGCGAGGTTGGCGGGACTGTAATCGCCGTTACCAATACCGAAGCCATTGTAAAAATATTCGACGATACCACTCATGTTTTTGTCGAACCCAACCCAGGAGTAAGAGTAGTTCAACACGGCATTGAGAAAGTCTTCGGTTTCAGCATGAGTGGCAACAATGTCGCCACGCACCACACCACCGCCGGCATTGGCAACACTACCGATGGCCGCGATCGGTGCATCGTAGTGGACGGCGAGCAACGCATCGACCTCGTATTCACCGACAAAGGCGTGGTATTTGGCAGCGGTCGAAATAACCTTTGAGGTGACATCACTCATCAGATCACGACGCCCGACCCAGACGCCCTGCCAGTCATTACCGCTTTGCTGCAGGTACTGTCCGTAGATCATGTCGTCGCCAGTCTTGTACTCCTTGTCGATCGCGACTGGGTCAAAAGGGTTGAAAAAATCCATCGGGTTGTAAAACAGACCATTGCCCCAGGAAATCGCCTGGCGACCGACACGTACCACGGTTTGCTCGGTGGTATGGTCGAAGTAAAAGCGATCGAGTCGGTGTCCGGTGATCGAACCACTGGATTCATTGACGATATGGGTTAAATCCATCACTCGAAAACGATCGTCAGGCGCCGCGCCCGATATCAATCCGAGTACCGGGTGCTGTTGAAATAGCTTCACAGAATCGCCGTGCAGGGTAAACAACTGGTAGTCGGCGCGCCCACCCCATGCGTATTTGCGGACGGTGCCGTTAAGGCGCAAATTGAGCGTGTTGTCCCAGGCTGGGTCGTCGATAAAGTCCTGGTAAAGGCTGTCGTTGGGATAGTCAGTTATTACGGAGCGGTACTTGATGTGGCCGGTGTAGCCATATTCGGCTTCTGCGGTACTGGCAGCTGCTGTACAAATCACAACTACCAGGGCAATCGATAAAATTGTCATGTTGGCGTTTTTCAACATTATGCGTAATTTCCGTGCCGGCATGAGGCGAGCCGGAACCCATGGAATAGAGATAGCGGAAGTAATCGTAGCTCCGGTTTTAAGGGATACCGGATCAAGCCTCACTATTGTCCAGAATAATTGTTGAAAAATACCTAAAAGTGGAGATGGAGCTGGTTTACCGAGTTGAAGATCTTCAGGTCGACTTAATTTTAGCACGGTGTCACAAAAGGCTCATACGTCATACCAGCGAAGGCCGGTATCCATTATGAATCATTGCTGAAGGTAACATTGGTAACGCAATAGGCCTATAAATCAGCAACTTATTAAATATCATAATTTCATTACAATGTGTCCCGGATCGTAGCCCGGGACGACGAGTGGTCTTATTTCGAGATTCATATCAAAGTTGAATTTACTCCGGACAGCAGTAGGGTCAATCCCGGCATGACGAGGATTTGCAAGCTAGGTTAATGACTGTAGGAATATTTTTCTCACTCCGCCGCAACGTCTTCCATCGACGTCGGTACCTGTTCGGTATCCGTCATAATCTTGCCATCCTGCATCCAGATCAACCGTTTAGCGTAGGCCATCACGCGCTTGTCATGCGTGGCAATTATAAAGGTAATATGGTGGTGCTGATTCAATTTGGAAAACAGGTTCATCAGGTGCGCGGCGGATTTACTATCGAGGTTCGCGGTCGGTTCATCGGCGAGCACCAGCTGTGGTTGTGAGACGATCGCGCGGGCGACCGCGACGCGTTGTTGCTGGCCACCGGAGAGTTGTGCGGGTCGACGGTCTTCCATGCCTTCAAGCCCGACCTCCTTGAGGATATCGCGTGCCTCAGCGGCTCGTTCATGTGGTGCGATGCCCTGCACCTGCATGACGAACTCGACGTTTTCCTGTGCAGTCAGCACTGGGATTAAATTGTAGGCCTGGAACACGAAACCGATATTGTGCAGGCGCATGTCGGCAAGTGGGCCCTTGCCGAGCTGGTCGACACGGATCTCGCCCATATGAATCTCTCCGCTGTCGGGGGTATCGAGACCGCCGATGGCATTCAGCAAGGTGGTCTTACCCGAACCCGATGGGCCAGAAAGGCAGACAAATTCACCTTTTTCGATGGAGATGTCGACATGATCGAGACCGGTAATGGTTTCATCGCCCTGCTGAAAGGTTTTGCACAGTTGCTTGCAGTGTATGTTACTCATTACTTATCCGTTGGTTCCAGGTGGAATTTTCATGTTGAATTATCAGGTCGAGTTAATCGCCTGTACCGGGTTCAGGCGCGCAGCGCGCCAGGCCGGCAGAATGCTGGTCAGGGTGCCGAGGAGGATGACAACGACATTGGCGAAGATCATGTCGTCGAGCAGCAGGGTCGGGTAGAGCACGCTGCTCGCGCCCATCATCGCCATGCCCTCGGCCACGGAGGAGATATCGAGCCCGGATTCGAGCGGCAGGATGGTGATTACCGCGAGCGCATTCCCCAGCGCGAGGCCTATTACCAGTAGCAGCACCGATTCGAGCATGATTTGATAGAGGATCATGCTCGGGCGCATGCCCAGTGCCTGGATCAGGCCAATCTCGCGGGTGCGTTCGAACACCGCCATGATCAGGGTGTTAACCAGGCCGAAAGACAGTGCCAGGAACACAATGATAATCCACACCAGCACGAAGCCGTCCATGGTCGCGAGCATGGTGCTCAGATACGTGTCGATCTCGTACCAGGCCTTGGTTTCAAGGCCCGTCGGGGTAGCAGCCTTGATACGCTTAAGCAGCGGATCGATATCCTTCATATCTTTATCGACGATTGCTATCTCGGTAACGCGGTGACCAATCTTGAGTAGCTTTTGCAGCGTGCCACGCGCGGCGTAGACATTCATTTCTTCCAGCGCCTCGAGCTTGGCCTTGTAGAGACCGACAATACGAAAGCCGCGGTCGGCTATGTTGTTTTCCGGGTCCTGACTCATGATGACGATGCGTTTGCCGAGGCGGGTTTCGAGGCGTTCGGCGAGCTTGAGGCCGATCACCACGCCCTTATCGTCGACTGTGTCTAAAAAACGACCCTCGACCACCTGGCCTGCAATCGCGGTGATCGCATCTTCCGACACCGGGTCGACCCCGAGCAGCATCACCCCCCGCGTATCGCGTTCGCTCGAGATCACAGCCGGTACCTTGATGCGACCGCTCCATGCCTCAGTGTCCGGATCGTTCAGTGCCGCCAGCAACTCGCCGCTGGGCGAGGCCAGGCTATTCACAATACTGGGGTCGTCGAGAAAACCCTGCTGGTGAATCTGAATGTGGCCGGGCAGATTACGAATGCCCTGGTTGAGCATGTCGCCAACCATGCCGCGCATGATCGCGGTCATGAATATCATCGCCCAGACACCGACCGAGATCGCCGCCAGCATGATGCCGGTACGCCGGTGATTGCGCCACAGGTTCCGCCAGGAAAGCGTCAGCATCGCCTGCAAGGGCAGGTTGAACAGGCCTTTGTTGATCTCTCAGACCGCCCGCATCGCTTCAATCGGCAACAGCAGGTACAGACGCAGTGCCGGGTACATCGCCGCCAGCAGACTGCCGATGGCGACGATGCCGGGCCCTAGCATCAACGACAGCAGCGATATGCTCGGGTACATTCGATCGGGCAGGTTAAACCTGACCGCCATTTCTTCCATGCCGGGATAGGAAAACCCCACCACGCTTAAATAAGCCGTGATGATAAAGCCAATCAGGACGCCGAGGCCAAGGCCAAGGCCGGCCATCATCACGGTTTCGGTCATCACCAGGCGCGCGAGCCGGCTCGGCTTTAAACCCAGCGCCATCATGGTGCCGAATTCGCGCGTACGCTCGAGCACCGACATCAACTGCGTGTTGAGCACACTAAACGCGACCAGCACGATGAGCACGCTATACATGAACCAGGCACTGGTTAGATCGGCCTGGATCGCCTGCTTGAGGCCCGGTTGCAGGGTTTCCCAGTCGAGTACCACGAGCTTGTCGTGGTCCGTTATCAATGCCGAAACTCGCTCCTGCAGTGCGGCTACATCATCAATGTTATCGGCACGCAAGACGATGCTATGGCCACTGCCCTCCATCGCGAAGCTGTCCTGGAAATAAGTCAGGCTTACCTGCGCCATGCTACGGTCGATATCGGCCGAACCGGTTTCAAAAATGCCGACTACTTTCGCCACCCCTGCGGCAAACGAATCGTCACGGCCCGAACCGAGGAAAGTCACTTCGTCACCGATCGAAACTTTCAAATTGCGCGCCAGCACCGAGCCGATGATGATCTCTTCATGGCTGTCATTATTCAAATAACGCCCCTGCCTGATCAAGCCCGGAATGGTCGAGACTTTGGGTTCGTAGCCGGGCTCGACGCCGAGGATCTGCAGACCGTAGGAGCGTTCCTCGCTCGACACCAGCGCAAAACCAACGCCGCGTGCGGCGATCATGTTCGAACCCAGCGAGGCGCGCAAACTATCCGCGGTGCCGACCACGTCGGGCACCACCCAGCGCATTTTCGGGTCGTCCTGATAACCATCGTGCTGGATCTGGATGTGCCCGGTAAAGGCCTGCAGGGTATTGTTAATCATCATGTCATAGCTGCCAAATTGTAGCGAGATGCTAAACACCAGCAGTGCATTGGAAAAGATCATAGCGCCCACGGTGAGCCAGGTGCGGCGCTTGTAACGCCACAGGTTGCGCCAGGCCAGGCGCAGCGAAACGTCAATCATTGACGCGGGTTCCGCAGGTTAGACAGGGTGAATAGACTGTCGGGCATGTCAGTGTCGAAATCGATCGAGTCGGTCACCATCTCGGTCCACTGATCCGGCGTTTCGATCTCGTGCATGCGGATCCGTTTGGCGACCACACGCCCACCCATCTCGGCGATCTCGAGCGCATCCATCGCTTTCACCAGCACGTCGTCCTGGTCCCAGAATTCCTGTCGGATCATGACGTAGTCATCGCGTACTGTGAGCACTTCCTTGCCCCACACCACCGCGGCCTCTTCATGTGGAATCGACTGGATCGTATAAAAAGTGTGGCCATCCTTTTCCTCGGTGTGGATCAGGGTATGGTCATACATATCAATAATGTCGGTCGATTTGCTCACGTCCTTGTTGGAAAAGTCACTACCCATCCAGCTTTGGCTCATCATCGACGAAGGCACCTTAATAATCCGGTTCACCTTCGGCGTATAACTCCACATATTGGTATCGAGGATCAGAGTGCCGTTACCGGTGTCCTTCTTCGGTGCCGTCACCCGCACCAGCGAGGTCTTGTCCCCCTTGGTCCAGCCTTGCATCGAAAACGAGCGCTCCCAGTCACTGCGATGCACGGTCATTGTCATATTCGAGTAAGACGAAACCCCACGCCAGTGATCCATCGCCAGCCGGATCAGTTCATCTGCGCTCGGCACCTCGGCAGAAGACATTGGCGCCACAAAGCTACCCAGGCAAATCAAAAAAACCCCAAGCCGGGGCAATCGAAACAGGGGAGAGAGAAACATCAATACCATCCTCAGCCGAACCATAAAAACAAACCCAGATATTCTACCCAAGTTCAATTCATTCGTCAGCTAGTCATTCTGAAACCTCCTAAATAAGTGGGACAATCAATAATGCA
>CAXMSP010000094.1:0-13903 GCA_964196225.1 uncultured Gammaproteobacteria bacterium
TATCTGGCCAGCTGAAGCGCGCTGGGTGGACTCCCAGTTCGCTGTCGATGGATTCAAACTGGCGGCAGCCGAAATGATTCGCTCCGGTACCACTTGCCTGAGCGATATGTTTTATTTTCCCGATGAAATTGCGCGCTGCGCTCAGCAAATCGGGATGCGTAGCGTGGTTGGTTTGATCGTACTCGATTTCCCTAGCCCATGGGCGCAAAGCGCCGATGAATATCTGCACAAAGCGCTCGCGGTGCACGATGAAATACGGGAATTTTCGCTGGTTAGCAGTGCGCTGGCGCCGCACGCACCCTATACCGTATCGGACGAACAGTTGCGGCAAATTGCGATGTATAGCAACGAACTCGATGTTCCGGTACATATGCACCTGCACGAAACCGCTGCAGAAGTGGCAGAAGCGCAGCAAAATAACGGTCAGCGCCCCCTGGAAAGGCTGGATCAGCTCAACCTTTTGAACTCAAACCTGATTGCAGTGCATATGACGGAACTGGACGAATTCGAGATTGAGCGAATCGCCGAAGCCGGGGTAAATGTTGCACACTGTCCCGAATCAAACCTCAAGCTGGGCAGTGGAATCTGCCCGGTTGCAAGCTTACTGGAAAAGGGTGTCAACATATGCCTGGGTACAGATGGTGCAGCCAGCAACAACGATCTCGATCTGCTGGGTGAAATGCGTACGGCCGCGATGCTGGCCAAGGGCAGCAGTGGCAATGCCAGTGCCTGTAATGCGCGGCAGGCTATCGAAATGGCCACAATTAATGGCGCCAGGGCTTTGGGTATGGCGGATCGAATCGGTAGTATCGAGGTAGGTAAATGCGCTGATTTGATTGCCATCAACCTGGCTAGCCTGAATACCCAACCACTCTACGAACCGGTAGCGCAGATCGTATACGCTGCATCCAGTCGCCAGGTTTCACACGTCTGGATCGACGGTGTCGCCCAGCTCAGGGATTTTGAGTTGTGCAACCTGGACAGTGACGAAATTATTGCCAGGGCCTCATCCTGGGCCCGGAAAATCAGGAGCTAGTTATGTCAGTAGAGACAAATGTGGATCCGCTTGAAATCGATAAATTTCAATCGATTGCGAGCCGTTGGTGGGATCGAGAAAGCGAATTCAAACCCCTGCACGAAATAAACCCTCACAGGGTATCCTATATCGAGCAACAGGCGCCCGAGCTGGATGGCAAGAGAATACTCGACGTTGGTTGCGGTGGCGGTATCCTGGCCGAGGCATTGGCATTTAAAGGAGCCCGCGTAACCGGCATCGACATGGCCGAGTTATCGCTAAAAGTTGCGAGGCTACACCTGCACGAGTCAGGCCTCGATATCGACTACCAAGTTTCGACGGTCGAAGCATTTGCCGAGCAACACGAAGCGCAATTCGATATCGTAACCTGTCTTGAAATGCTTGAACATGTACCCGATCCCGCTTCGATCATCACGTCGGCAACGCGTTTGTTGAAACCCGATGGTGTACTTTTCCTGTCGACCATCAACCGTAATCCGAAGTCGTTTGCACTTGCAATACTGGGCGCCGAATATGTCCTCAGGATGTTACCCCGTGGCACCCATGAGTATAAGAAATTTATTAAACCATCAGAAATAGTGGCCCAACTGCGCAAGTTGGGATTGCACGCGAGCGATATTACCGGCATGAGTTACAACCCTGTCACAAGGCATTATGCGTTGGGTCGTGATATCGACGTCAATTATCTGCTGACCGCCCGCTTCGATGATTGAAGCTGTTTTGTTCGATCTCGATGGAACCCTCATCGATACCGCACCTGACATGGGTGGTGCCCTGATAAACCTGATGCTCGAGGAAGGCCTGGAGCCGTTGCCAATCGATACAATCCGTCCCTACGTGTCACAGGGAGGCCTGGTATTAACCCGAATGGGGTTTGACGGTAAAGTTCCCGAAGCGGAGATCGAGCCGCTGCGACAGCGATTTTTGCAACATTACCACGCGATCGTCGCCGACCAGTCGAGACTGTTTGATGGCTACGAGGCAATACTGAGCGAACTCGAAGCACGTTCGATGCCATGGGGTATAGTGACCAATAAACCGGAGTGGCTAACCCACCCCCTGCTCGAACAGCTGGGTCTCGCGCAACGTGCCAGCGTCGTGATCGGCGGTGATACGCTCGAACATCGTAAACCCCACCCGTTACCGCTGCAGGTCGCAGCCGAACGCCTGCAGGTCGATTGCAGCAACTGTGTTTATGTCGGTGATGACGAGCGTGACATTGTCGCCGCCAGGGCAGCAGGGATGAAAAGCCTGGTCGCCGCGTATGGATACATCGAAGATGGCACCAGAATCGAGGCCTGGAATGCCGATGGGTTGATCGATCAACCCGATGACCTGTTGCAGCACCCGTTACTGGCAAGCCGATGAAAACCTTGCCAGAAAGTTTTCACGCCACGGACGATTTGCTCAGGGACAGGGTTATCCTGGTTACCGGAGCTACCGGCGGATTTGGTAAAATCGTCTCGCTCGCTTTGGCCAGGCATGGCGCCACGGTGATTCTGGTCGCGAGAAATCTGCGGCTTGTCGAATCGCTCTACGATGAAATCGAACAGGCCGGTTACCCTACTCCCGCGATCTACCCGATGAATCTCGAGGGCGCCACCGAACACGACTACCTGGAGCTTGCAAACAACATCGAGTCCCAATTAGGACGCCTGGACGGTATGATTCATTGCGCTGCGATCCTGGGTGCACCAACGGTGTTCTCACAAAGCGATTCCAGCACCTGGTACCAGGTGCACCAGGTCAACCTGCATGCGCCCTACCTGTTAACACGCGCCTGCCTGCCACTTTTGAGTCGCTCTGAGAATAGTTCGATATTGTTCATGACGGACAATAAGCCCGGTGCCTACTGGGATGCTTACCAGGTTAGCAAACAGGGGCTGGTGGCTATGGCCGGTTTATTGGCGCGCGAATATGAGGGTAGTAACCTGCGCGTTAATTGCTTCAATCCGGGTAAGACCCGCACCGCTTTGCATATTCGCGCCTACCCTGCTGCCGATATTAATGATCAGCTACCGACCCCGGAGCATCACATCGATACTTTTCTGTACCTGATGAGCAATGAAGCCCACGAAAACGGTGAGCTCTTCGGTGACCGCGGACAGCCTTAGCTCAATAGTTCTATCAGGTTTAAACCAGGTTTCAGGCGCTACTTTTCTTGAACCAGTTCAACCAGATACCACTAAGAAGCCAGCTGTAGGCCCAGGTGCCGAAGAATACCAGCACGAAGGTAATCACGATATCTGACGAGCTACCATTGAGCGAGAAGCCCGGTACATATCCGAACAGAAACGGTGCCAGGTACAGAAACTTGGCCATCTTGAAAGCAACCCAGGCCGTCGCCCACATATTCGCCTTGGCGATGGTCGCGCCAGCGAAAGCCGCGATACAAACCGGCGGGGTGATGTTGGAGTCCTGTGACAACCAGTAAACAATCATGTGTGCCGCGACCAGGTTGACGCCGAGATGCGTCAATGCCGGTACCGCCACCACCGCTGTGATCAGGTAGGCCGCGGTGACAGGCACGCCCATGCCGAGGATTAACGAGGCCAGCGCAATGAAAAGTATGGTGAGGTAGAGCCGGCCATCAGCCAGTTCGATGACGATATCAGCAAAAGTCAGAATCAGTCCGCTGTAGGTCAGAACACCGATGATGATACCGATTACACCGACAGTCGCACCGATCTTCAGGCTGGCCTCGGCACCAGCACGCGAGGCGCTGACAAAGCCCCTGACGTCGATACGGGTTTCTTTTCGAAACCAGCTGACCGCAATACAGGTAACGATTCCGATAATGGCTGAAAAACCGGGCGAGTATCCCATCAGCATCAAGATGGTGATCGACACCAGCGGCAATACGTAGTACCAGTTCTTCTTGAAGATTTCGGACGCGCTTTTCTCGCTTCTTTCACCCACGATATTGTTTTTCTTGGCGTAGTAATGAACCATCATGAAGACGCTGAAGAAATACATCAGCGCCGGGAATATCGCGATCAGCATGATTTGTGAATAGGGCAACCCTGTCATCTCCGCCATGATAAAACCACCGGCCCCCATTATCGGTGGAAGGAACATGCCCCCGATCGACGCAGCCGGTTCGATACCGCCTGCCACATGGGGCTTGAAGCCCGCCTTTTTCATCATCGGAATGGTAAAGGCCCCGGTGGATACCGTGTTGGCGATGGCGCTACCCGAGATGGAACCAAACAGGCCGCTGGCGATAACCGCAACCTTGCCAGGACCGCCAATCATGTGCCCTACCGCGGCCAACGGATAATCAATGAAGAAGCGCTGCGCACCGCATTTTTCCAGAAATGCGCCAAAGAACACGAACAGAATGATGTAAGTAGCAAGTACGTTGGCCATGATCCCGAAAACACCGTCGCTTTTGTAGAAGATACTGGTGCATAAATCGGGGAAGGTATCTCCCGCGTGCGAAATCAATTCAGGGGCATATTCTCCGAATACCCCGTAAAGCAGCATGATGGTACCGATAATGACGAAGGCACTGCCGACCACTCGACGCGCCACTTCGACACCAACCAGGACGCCTGCCATCGCGATCCATTTATCCAGCTCGGTTTCTGCACCTGCACGGTAGTTAATGACTTCAAAATTGACAATCCAGTAACCCAGCGTAATAACAGAAACGAGAATTAGCAGGTAATCCCAGGCACGGCCAATGTTGCCTTTCGAGCGATACACCAGGAATACCAGGAAATAGGTAGCGATAACGTAAATGCCGCGATGAAACTGGGTGGCGGCCGGTGAAAGAACCGCCGAGTAGGAATAAAACAACACCAGGCCAAGCGCCATAATATCGAACACGACCTGCTCGAACTTGTTCATTTCATCCACTTGCATGATCTCTCCCCCGGAATATTGTTTTTATCGGTGCCAATCAGCCTGGCATTTGTTTTTAATAACTCCCTGTAATCAGGGGCAGCTTGATGCCGCCCCTGTGTTGCTTGAAATAACCTACATCATGCCTTTTTCTTTCCAGAACTTGACAGCGCCGGGGTGCCACGGTGTGACGACACCCTGGGCGCCGGTATCCAGGCTCATGAGTTTAAAAGTCTTTTTCTGCTCTTTCATGTGAGCCAGGCCTTCATCGGTGTAAATCATCGACAGCATCTTGTAGACCGTGTCGTCGGTAACCTTCGAGTTAGCTACCCATAACGCGGAATCCTGAAAAGAGTTGCTTGCATAATCGACGCCACGATAGGTGTCCGCTGGCACTGTGATCTTGGAAAAATAAGGGTACTGGTCGAAAAAGCCACTACTCTCAGCATCTTTACCGAGATCGATGAGCTCTATATCGTTGGTCTGGGCTGCCATGATCACGGCGCCACTCGGAAAAGCGGTAAATAGCCAGAAAGCGTCCAGTTGCTTGTTACCAAAAGCCTGGGCGGCATCGTTATAGCCCATCGCATTACGCTCTATCTTGTCCCAGACATCCATGTGGGTGAAAAACAGTTCGGCATTGGCAAACGCGCCGGAACCGGCATTGCCAACCCCGACTTTCTTGTCGACAAGGTCCTTGACACTCTTGATGCCAGAATCTTTGCGTACAACCAGTTGGCCCGGGGCGCCGTAAAGCCAGGCCACCGCCATCACGTCCTCGTACTTGTTGGGATCATTTTTCATCTGGCCATTTCTGCCCAGGAAAACATGACCCGAATAGACCACGCCCATTTGAGCCTTGCCGGAATTCACCTTGCGCAGGTTTTCCACCGAGCCGGCTGAAGACTGGGCCCTGACCTTGAAATCCTCCGATGCCTTCATCGGCTTAAAGACCTGCATCGCATTGGCAACCACCTGGAAAGTACCACCGGCTGGACCGCCACTAAAAACGACTCTTTCTTTCGCCAGGACTGTTCCCGGCAACACAAGACCTGCTGTTGCAAGTGCGAAGACACCCGCAGACACAATTGATTGAATCTTCATAGCTACCTCTGGTTGTTATTGTTCAGCAATCAACTTTAATGGCACATTTGTGTGACTAACTTGATCTAGGTCAAAGAGGGAGTACGTGCAGCAGATTTGTGTGGTTTGATACTCAGAAAAAATATCCGTTCGGGAGGACGCAGAAACTATTGGTATTCGAAGTAAAATTCCGTTTGATCGAGACAACGTTGCAGCGCCAGCAAACATTGCTCATCCGGCTTTAACGACCAGCCACCGTTGGTGCGCAGCTGGTACTCGTAGTCTTCGCGACGCATATGAAATATCACCGGCATCGCATCCGTTGATTTGTATTCATCGAGGACGCCGATAATGGCGTCGACTTCACGCTCGCCGTGTCCATTCAATTTAATATGCAGTGCGCGTGCATTTTCGGCACGGAAGTCATCGAGTAACTGGACTTTTGCGGCACGCAGCTTGATACCGTTATTGAAATCATCGTAGGCGATGCCGCCATCGACTACCCATACCCGGTCTTTTTGCACGATCGGTTCGATTTCTGACAGCATATCGGGAACCACGCGCACATCGACTCGCCCGCTGCGATCATCAAGCGTAACGAAGGCCTCGCGCCCCCTGAAACTGTTACGCATGCGAATATCGACCACCAGTCCGCAAACCCTGGCATCCTGCTCTTTTTGCCGAAACCTTTCGCCATTACCACCGTTGTCGAGCCGCTCCAGCCATTGCCCCAGTCGGGTCGGGGCAAACTGCCTGATTTCAGATTCAACCATTTCCAACGGATGTCCGGTTAGAAACAGCCCCAGGGCCTCTTTTTCAAGCACCAGGCGCTGCTTTTCGTCCCAGGCCTCGCAAGCGGGTAAGTCGGGTTCTGCTTCACCTACCGGTGCTATGCTGTCGAACATGTCGCTGATGCCGGCATTAAGATTATTTTGCCGTTGTTCAGCCGCCTGTAATGCGTAGGGCAGATGTGCCATCAAGGCCGCCCGGTTTTCACTAAAACAATCCATGGCACCGCCCTTTATCAGGGCCTCTAAAAGCTTACGACTGGACCCGGCAGAATCGACCCGTTTACAGAAATCATCCAGCGACCGGTATTCCTGTTCTCTTCGAGTATCGATAATACTTTCGATCGCGGCTCGCCCCACGCCCTTGATTGCGCCAAGGCCATAGTAAACAACACCATCGTTTCCCGCGGTAAACTGGTATACCGAGCGGTTAATATCGGGAGGATGAATATCAAGTTTCATGTTGCGACAATCATCAATCAGCGTGACGATTTTGTCAGTATTGTCCATGTCAGCAGACAGTACGGCTGCCATGAATTCCGCTGGGTAATGGGTTTTAAGCCACGCGGTCTGGTAGGAAACCAGGGCATAACCGGCCGAATGAGACTTGTTGAACCCGTAGCCGGCAAATTTTTCCATCAGGTCAAAAATATAGGTTGCGGTTGAGGCTTCGACCTGGTTTTCCCTTGCTCCATCGGTAAAGATAGCGCGTTGTTGCTGCATTTCTTCGGGCTTTTTCTTCCCCATCGCGCGGCGCAGCATATCGGCCCCGCCGAGGGTGTAACCGGCAAGCACCTGCGCAATCTGCATGACCTGTTCCTGGTAGAGAATGACGCCATAAGTGGGTTTTAAAATAGTCTCCAGCGCCGGGTGTGGATACTCGACCCGGGCACGACCGTGTTTACGATCGATAAAGTCATCGACCATACCGGACTGAAGAGGCCCCGGACGAAACAGTGCGACCAGGGCGATAATATCCTCGAAGCTGTCGGGTTGCAGGCGCCTGATCAAATCCTTCATGCCGCGCGATTCAAGTTGAAAGACTGCCGTGGTCTGGTATGACTGAAGCAATTTGAACGTTTGCGGATCATCAAGCGGAATGCGCTCGATTTCGAGTTTATCCTCGGTACTTTTTGCGTTGATGGCGCGCACCGCCCAGTCAATTATCGTCAGCGTGCGCAAACCGAGAAAATCGAATTTGACCAGGCCCACGGCCTCGACGTCGTCCTTGTCGTATTGCGATACCAGGCCGGAACCCCCCGGTTCGCAATACAGCGGGGTAAAGTCAGTCAGGTTGCTGGGTGAGATCACGACGCCACCAGCATGTTTGCCGACATTGCGGGTCAAACCTTCAAGCGAACGCGCCATGTCGATCAGCATGGTGACTTCTTCGTCCTGCTGATAAAGTTCGAGCAATGCCTCTTCCTGTTCCAGTGCCCGGTCGAGCGTTATACCGACTTCGAACGGAACCAGCTTGGCAATGCGATCGACGAAGCCGTAAGGATGCGACATTACCCGGCCAACATCTCGTATAACCGCCTTCGCAGCCATGCTGCCATAGGTGATGATTTGCGAAACCTGGTCCCGCCCGTAATGTTCGGCGACGTATTCAATAACCTCGTCACGCCGGTCCATGCAGAAGTCGATATCGAAGTCAGGCATTGAAACCCGTTCCGGGTTAAGGAAGCGCTCGAACAGTAAATCGTATGCCAGTGGATCGAGGTCGGTAATATTCAATGCATAGGCAACCAGTGAACCGGCGCCCGATCCGCGACCCGGCCCGACGGGTATCGCATGACTCTTGGCCCACTCGATGAAATCCATGACGATCAGAAAGTACCCTGGGAAGCCCATTTCGTTAATGACATCGAGCTCTGTCTTGAGTCGCTGGTCATAGGGTTCTCGATCGAGTTGCTCGCCTTCTGCAAGCTGATCTTTAAGAAATTCGAGGCGTCTCTCCAGTCCCAGCTCGGAGACATGACGGAAATAACTATCCGTCGTATATTGCTCGGGAACCGGGTATTCAGGCAGAAATGCCTGGTCGAGTTCGAGCCGCAAATTACAGGCGTTGGCAATGGCCACGGTATTTTCTATGGCTTCGGGGATATCCGCGAACAGCTTGACCATTTCGTCCGCCGAACGCAGGAATTGCTCGGCTGAAAAAAGCCTGGGCCGACGCTCGTCCTCTAGCGTAAAACCGGTGCAGATACAAACCCTGACTTCGTGGGATTCGAAGTCTGCAGCATCGATAAAGCGAACATCGTTGGTAGCCACCACGGGTACCTGCAACGCTCTTGACCAGTTTACCGCCTGGGTTATATAGGCTTCTTCATGCGCGCGCCCGGTGCGTTGCAACTCCAGGAAATAACGGTCCTGGAACACTTCGATCCACTGCTGCAGGCAGGATTCCGCCAATTCGGTATTCTGCATCCTGAGGGCTAATCCAACATCGCCCTCGAGGCCAGCCGACAAGGCCAGCAAACCATCATTTGCCGCACGCAACCAGTCTATCTCGATGGTTGCACGATCGGCAGTTTGTCCTTCCAGGTAGGCACGCGAAACCAGCTTTTTCAGATTCAGATAACCCTGATCGTTCAGACACAACAAGACCAAGCGGCTCAAAGTTTCGTTACGGCCCGGGTGATGCACCCAGACATCGGCACCGAATATGGGTTTCACGCCCATCGATGTGGCTGCCTTGTAATGCTTTACGACCGCAAACATGTTGTTCAGATCGGTAAGCGCGACGGCACCCATGCCGCGTTCGCGCACCTGCTGCACCAGTGGCTTCAGCCTGACGGTACTATCCAGCAGCGAATATTCGCTGTGGAGGTGCAGGTGGACGAAGCGGTTACTCATTTACGCAAGTCCCTGACCGGCCTGAAACTGCGCCGATGTGCCGGCGATACACCGTGCTGTTTTAACAGTTCCCGATGCAGTTCGGTCGGATAGCCCTTGTGACGGGCAAACTGGTACTGGGGATATAATCGGTCAAGTTCCAGCATTTGCCGATCGCGGTACTGCTTGGCCAGAATCGATGCCGCCGAGATACAGGGCTCATACAGATCGCCTTTGACAATTGCCCGCATCTGGTAATTTTCAAGCCTGGGTAAACGATTTCCGTCAACCAGTACCAGCTCTGGCAATACCTTTAATCCCAGTATCGCACGCCGCATCGCCAACAGGCTGGCCTGCAGTATGTTGATTTCATCGACTTCATGGTGGCTGGCCTCGGCGATTGACCAGGCCATGGCATGCTGTTTTATCTCGGTTTCAAGCACATCGCGGCGTTGTGCCGACAGCTTCTTGGAATCGGTTAGCCCGGCAATCGGATGGTTTTCATGCAGTATGACTGCGGCTGCGACTACCGATCCGGCCAAAGGCCCGCGCCCGGCCTCATCCACGCCGGCGACAAGCTTCGCAATTGGGATTTCATCCATATATAATGCGCCGTTCGAATTTTACCTTTAACACTATGTCTAAATTACTCAAGGTTGCTGTTGTCGGTGTCGGACACCTCGGCAAATGGCATGCAGACAAGTACGCCGCAGCATCCGATTGTGAACTGGTTGCAGTGGTGGATAACAATACTGCCAATGCCCGGGAAGTCGCGCAAAAACATGGTGTCGAGGTTTACTCCAATTATCGCGATATCATTCCGCTGATCGATGCGATCAGCCTGGTGGTGCCAACCAGCCTGCATTATAAAATTGCCAGAGAGTTTCTGGAAGCAGGAATTCACTGTTTGATCGAAAAACCGATCACTGAATCGATCGCAGAAGCTGAAACACTGATCGAAATTGCTCGCAAACAGAAGCTGGTTTTGCAAGTTGGGCACATCGAGCGCTTCAACAGCGTCATGATCGGAATCGAGGAACATCTCGAGAAACCCCAGTTTCTCGAATCGACACGGCTCGCGCCATTCACACTGCGCGCAACCGATGTCAGCGTTATTCTCGATTTGATGATCCATGACATCGATATCATCCTCGACCTGATCGGAAGTCCAGTCAAGCAAATTTCGGCCAGTGGAATATCGGTGCTGTCCGACACGATTGATATCGCCAACGCACGTATCGAGTTCGAGAATCATTGTGTCGCCAACGTGACCGCGAGTCGTATCAGTCGCAAGCGCGAGCGTAAACTGCGCATCTTTCAGAAAGATGCCTACCTGTCGGCCGATTTCCAGGACAAGATGCTGGCAATAAATCGTAAAGGAGAAACCGATAACGAGGCAGGCTTCAAGGATATATCGCACAGCGAGCTTCACTTCGAAGACAATGATGCACTAAACCTCGAAATTCTCGACTTTATTCATGCAATTACAACCGGCGGGCAACCAAAGGTTAGCGGTGAAGATGGTAAACGGGCACTTGAAACAGCGATCGCAATTACTTCACAAATAGCAAATTCATTATGAATATACCCATGGTTGACCTCAAAGGTCAATACGAGAGCTTAAAGGATGAAATCGATAGCTCTATCCTGCAGGCGCTTTCCGAAACACGATTTATCCTCGGCCCCAATGTGCAGTCTTTTGACCAGGAGGCGGCCGAGTACCTGGGTGCAAAGCATGCGATAAGCTGTGCCAACGGTACCGATGCCCTTCATCTGGCCCTGCTTGCCGCCGGCATTCAACCGGGCGATGAAGTGATTACCACTGCCTTCACTTTCATCGCAACCGCGGAGGCAATCCGCTATGTCGGCGCGATCCCGGTTTTTGTCGATATCCAGCCGCAAAGCTTCAATATCGATCCCGACAGAATCAGGGCTGCAGTGACCGATAAAACCAGGGCAATTCTACCGGTGCACCTGTTCGGACAGGCTGCCGATATGAATGAAATCCAGGCAATTGCGGACGAATTCGAATTACTGATCGTCGAGGATTGCGCGCAATCATTCGGCGCTCGCTACCAGGGAAAGACTACCGGCACCCTCGGTTGTGTCGGGGCCTTCAGTTTCTTTCCCAGTAAAAACCTGGGTTGCTATGGTGATGGCGGCATGGTTACGACGAACGATGATGAACTTGCCGCCAGGGTAAAAGTACTGCGCAATCATGGCAGCAGCAAGCAATACCATCATGATGTCATCGGTTTTAACAGTCGCCTGGATGAACTGCAGGCCGTTATTTTGCGGATCAAGTTGAAACATATTGGCGAATACAATCGAAAGCGACTGGAGGTGGCCAGAACTTACAATCAACTGCTGGCCGGCAGCCGTTTTACAACGCCCCATATTCCGGACGATCGTGATCACGTGTTTCATCAGTACACCCTGCTTTGTGACGAGCGCGACAAGTTGCGCGAGACGATACTGGCGCAGAATATCGCCTGTGCGGTCTACTATCCGATCCCGCTGCATCAGCAGCAAGCCTTCCACGATACTGAACAGCCGCAATTGCCGGTGACCGAATTGACCGCACAACGTTGCCTTTCCTTTCCGATATTTCCGGAAATGACCACGCAGCAGATTGAAACGGTTTGCGAGGCACTACTGGCCGCTAAATGAAGCAGGCGCATGTCATGATACTCGCCGGAGAAGCATCCGGTGATGCCCACGCAGCCGAGTTCGTCGAGGCTCTAAAACACGAACAACCTGGTTTGCAATTAAGCGGCATGGGCGGTAAGGCGATGAAAAACGCTGGTGTCGACGTGTTTTTCGATTCTTCGATTATTGCCGTGGTCGGCCTGGTCGAAGTGCTGCGGCACTGGGGTGATATCAAGCGGGCTATGGGTATCGTCAAGCAACGGCTTGATCAAACCCGGCCCGACTTACTGATATTGGTCGACTACCCTGAGTTCAATCTCAAGATGGCCCGCCACGCCCGTGGGCTCGGAATCAAGGTCCTGTTTTATATCAGCCCCCAGGTCTGGGCATGGCGACCGAAGCGTATTCACAAAATCGGCAGTCTCATCGATCATATGGCGGTGATCTTCAAATTTGAAAAGCAATACTATGAGAATGCCGGCATCCCGGTCAGTTTTGTCGGACATCCACTCGTCGACAAGGTAAAAGCCGGTATCGATGCCCAAAAAATTCGCACGGACCTGGGTATCTCAGCACATGAAAAGGTCGTTGGATTATTTCCAGGTAGTCGTCACAGCGAGATTTCCAGATTACTACCGTTGATGTTCGCCACAGCACGGCGGATGCAGGCACGCGAACCGAAACTTAAGTTCCTGTTACCGGTTGCTTCCAGCCTGGATTTTGATGAGTTATCGGAGCGCTCCACAAACAGTGGACTCGATATCATCGTCACCCAGGACGAAATATATGACGTGATCTCCTGCTGTGATGTGGTAGCCACCTGCTCGGGAACAGTGACGCTCGAAATTGCCCTGCTTAACGTGCCAATGTGTATCCTCTACAAGATGTCCTGGCTTTCATACCTGATCATGAGTCGTTTGATTACAATTCCGTACATTGGCCTGGCCAATATCGTTGCTGACAAAGCGGTCGTAAAAGAACTTCTTCAGCAAGACGCAAATCCGGGCGCGGTCAGTCGCGAACTGTTTGAATTACTCGAGAATCAGACTTATCGCGACCAGGTAAAGCTGGGACTCGAGCAGGTTCGCGAAAATCTTGGCGCCGGGGATGGCGCGCGTACTATGGCAAAATTGGTATTATCGTTGCTGGATCAGCAAACTACCTAGCCACTCTTTGGAGGGATCATGGCCAGTCGAGAACATTCAGAAGGCATCACCATGAGCGCAGGCGGACTCTATTCATTAGCGACCATCGGCGCAAAACACGTCATTGATGCGGCCACACCAATGGTTATAGACGCAATCAATAGCCTGTCGCAGGAATCCATTACTTCGGGTTTCACCTTCTCCGACATGGGAACCGCGGACGCGGGAACTTCTCTATCGATGGTTACCGCCGCGATAGACGCAGTTTCAGCGCGTGTACCGAATGCGCCGATTTCTATCGTCTATTCGGATCAACCGCGCAATGATTTCAACGCGCTGATAGCCAACGTTTATGGTCTGGGCCCGTTCGAGACTTACCTCGATCGGCGCGACGATATCTACCCACTGGTTTCGGGTACCACCTTTTATAAACAGATTGTTCCTGCCGGAACACTGGATATCGGCTTCTCAGCTACCGCGATGCATTGGCTTAGCGCCAAGGTTTGCAATATCTCCAA
>CAXMSP010000095.1:0-14698 GCA_964196225.1 uncultured Gammaproteobacteria bacterium
TTATTTTATCCAGCAAGGTGATGTGGATCCCGAGCGCATGGAAATCAGGGCCATGGCAGACAATGAGCCCATTGTGCCCAATGACAGTTGGGAGAATCGTGCCAAGAACCGCCGTGTGGAAATCAGCGTACTGCATGGCAACCGGCTCCCGATTGCAGGACAGTCGCCCTCGGAAAACGTCGATTATGT
The DNA here is from genome assembly GCA_964196225.1 of uncultured Gammaproteobacteria bacterium. Classification (GTDB taxonomy): domain Bacteria; phylum Pseudomonadota; class Gammaproteobacteria. The sequence continues at coordinate 190 of CAXMSP010000095.1, forward strand.
TGTGCAGCCAGACGGATAGGCCAACCATGACTGATGAAAGACGGCGCTATTTTCGCATCGAAGACGAGGTCTTGCTGGTGCTAGAGCGAATCGATAAGGCCGAAATTGACGATCGTCTCGAAGACTTCTTAACCAACGAGCACGCGTTTTCAATACGCAACAACTATAATTTTCAGATCGAACAACATATTGCTGATCGCCACAAGATCGACAGTAAGATGCCAGAACTGGGACGTTATCTCGGCGTGCTGGAAAAACAGATTGATCGTCTCACGAACAAACTCATTGACGATGAAAACGACCAGGCAATGACACCAAAGTCGGTTAACCTCAGCGCGCAGGGAATTGCTTATTATGACGACCAGGATCCTGAGCAGGACGAACTGGTTGAATTGAGATTAAAATTATTGCCCTCCGGATTCAGGTTTGTCATTATTGCCAGGGTCGTACTGGTAGAAAAGGATAGATGCCAGGATCAGGGTAAACAACGGATTTCACTGGATTTCGAAAACCTGCACGAAGCTGACCGTGAAATTCTGATCAAACATATGCACGGCAAACAAATGGAATCATTGAGTAGCGCACAGGAAACTTAAGCAAAGATGACCGAACAAGCAGCGCGCTCCTGGCTATCCTCGCATCATGAAATTGTTCCTGCGTTAGAAATTTTTCACCGCCAGGCGCTGGAAACTCTCGAAGACCACACAAAAACTATTCGTGATCTGGCAGATATTATCTCGCTCGATCCCGGCATGAGCGTATCGCTGTATCACGAAGTCAACGCCAGGCTGCGCGATAGTGGCAAGCATCCAGTCGAATCGGTTCATTCCGCATTGAGCCTGCTTAGCGACAGTGCCATTGCCGACCTGGTGATGCAGCACAAGGTTCTTGATCAGACGCATCCGGATGCGCTGCGGCGACAGAGTTACCATCAGTTGATGAGCCGGACTTTTCACCTGCTGGCACAACTCGAGCGCTTTATTACTCTGCAGGGGGTCCACTCGATCTACGAAGTCCGCAGTGCGGCATTACTGCACAACATCGGTGAATTCTGTGCCTGCCTGTTCGATCACGAGCATTATCAGCAGTATCAGGATAAATTCCGGGCAATGGGGAGTGATGCCAACAGTGCGAAACCAGTTTTCGGTTTCGATTTTCATGAACTCGGACGGCAGTATGCAGCAAAGACATATTTACCGGCACTGGTAACCGAGTCGCTCGACGAGAACATACCATCCGGTCGCAAGGCGCGCCTGGTTCAGCTTGCAGCCGACGTTTCCCACCAGGCTGAAGTAGGCTGGCATCACTCTTCGATGAAAGCAACCGAAGAAGTATGTGCGGCTTATCTGAACCAGTCGCTCGACGGTTTTAACAAGCATTTACAGGCGGTGGCTATCGAATCTGCACGCAACAGCCCGTTCGACGACGTTTTGCCTGCTGCGGCGCGCCTGATTATGCTGCCCGATCGTGAAGCCCCGGTGAAGACGAAACCGGCAATCGTCGACGATCTTGAAGCTGGCGGGCAGGAATTCGAAAACCGGGTTAAGGCCTTGCTGCAAACGGCACAACCTACCCAGTCACAGCTGCTGGATCTGCTGCTTAATCATTTGCATGACGATTTACACCTGACACGGGTGGTATTGATGTTGCTGTCAAAGGATAAATCCAGGCTCGGTACCCGCGCCGGCAGGGGGATAGATCAACATTCACCCATCAAGACACTGGTCATCGATATCGGCAAGACAAGCCTGCTTAAAACACTGCTCGACAAACCACAGTCTTTATGGATCGAGCCGGATAAATACCACAAGTACGAGACCGGGCTGCCGTCCAGGTTCAAGGCCAGCTTCCTGCACGAAAGCTTTTACCTGATGTCACTGTATATCGGCAACAACCCGGTTGGAATGATATTTTGCGATCGCGCCCATGCGGTCACCCGGCTCGACAAGGTCACCTATGTAAAATTCAAATCGGCAATCATGCTGATTAACAAGGCGCTGACCCATCTGGCTAAACGGGAACACCGTCCTGCGGTTCAGTAAACTCCTGACCCACCGCGACCAGCCAGTCGCGCAGACGTTGCGCGGCTTCGGATAGTGGACGAGTTTCGTCCCAGGTAAGATAAAAAGAACCCGGTGCCGGGATTTCCACCTCGCTGATACGAACCAGTTTACCGCTTTGAATCAGTGCCTCGACCTGCGAATGCCATCCCAGCACAATCCCCTGGTTTTCCTCGGCAGCCTGCAGCGCAACCACATAATTATTGAAGCGACGAAAGTTTGCCTGTGATATATCGCAGTCCCACCCTGCCATCCAGGCATCCCAGCCGGTCCAGGCCGGATCGACGCTATCCAGCTGAAGCAACGGAAACTGCAATAGCTCCCGAGGCTGTAACCATTCGTGATGCGCGGCAAATCCGGGACCACAAACCGGGTAGATGCGATCATCAAATAATTTCACCGCCTGCTCGCCGCGCCAGCTGCCATCGCCATAGCGAATTCGTATATCGGCGCTGACGAAGCCGCTGTCGCCCGGATTGTCCGAAATGGCATGGTTCAAATTGATATCACGGTACTGCTGCCAGAAACCACCCAGGCGCGGCATCAACCATAACGACGCAAAAGCGGTAGTCGCCGCAATGGTAACGTCCAGACTTTGCGACCTGTTTCTGAACTGCTGGCAGAGCCTGCCGATTTGTTGAAAGCTCGAACTCAAAACCTGGAACAGGTCGATTCCTTCCGCGGTGAGTTCGACACCTCGGTGCAAGCGCTGGAATAATGCGCAATCCAGCTCGGTTTCCAGTGCCTTTACCTGGCGGCTTACTGCACCCAGGGTAACACCGAGTTCAGCAGCCGCGGCGGTAAAGCTGCCATGCCGAGCACAGGCATCGAATGTATTTAGTCCTGTGAGACTGGGAAGTTGGTAATAGCGACGTGCCATAGCGTTTATCAGAGTTTACTTAAAGTAAAGTCAATAGGAAGTTTTTTAATATTGTCAAATCGGTTGAATCAGCGCAATGTTTACCTTTCCGAACCGCCCAGCCAGTATCGGGCTTGATATTGAGGATAATACCTATGAGCCAAACTTCAGCCCCGAGTATCGCCCTGGACGCGATCCTGCAGCCGATTGAAAATGCGAATGGATTGCCCAACCAGGCATACACCAGCAACGATTTCCTGGCACAGGAACGTGACCATGTGCTCGGCAAAAGCTGGGCCGGGCTCTGGTTTGCCAGCGACCTGCCCAAGAAGGGTTATGTCAAGCCAGTCGAATTCATGGGCCTGCCACTGGTCATCCTGCGCAACAAGCAGGATGAGATCAAGGTATTCCACAACGTCTGCAGCCACCGCGGCATGATCCTGGTACACGATGAAATGGAAGTTCAGGGCGCGTTGCGCTGCAAGTACCACTCCTGGTCATACAATCTCGATGGCGAACTCAAGGGCACGCCGCATCTCGGCGGAATCGGGCAGCAAAAATTCGACGGCTTCAATCATTGCGATCACGGACTGAAACCGGTGCGCTCGACCGTATGGATGGATGTTGTATTTATCAATCTCTCCGGAGACGCGCCTGACTTCACCGATTACATCAAACCGCTAACCGAGAAGTGGGGCCCCTTTCTTGGCGATACCGGCCTCGATCGATTAAGAACCGCGGCCAATGGCAAAGGCATGAAGATCGAGGTGAACTCAAACTGGAAGCTTGCGGTAGAAAATTACTGCGAAAGCTATCACCTGCCATGGATTCACCCCAGTTTGAACACTTACTCCCGGCTTGAAGACCATTACCACATCATGTATGGCGATGACTTTGGTGGGCAAGGCAGTAACGCCTACCGCTTATACGACCAGGCCGGCACCGCGTTACCGCGTTTCCCCGAGTGGCCGCAGGATAAGCTTGAACAGGCCGAATACGTCTCGTTTTACCCGAACGTGTTACTTGGGATTCAGGCCGACCACGCTTTCGCGATGATTATCGAACCCAGGGCCTGTGACAGGTCCGTCGAACACCTGCGCCTTTACTACGTTGGCGACGAAGCGCTTTCCGATGAACATGCGGCAAGCCGCAACGCCACTCTTGAATCCTGGCGCGTGGTTTTCAGCGAAGATATCGACGCGGTCGAAGGCATGCAGCGCGGACGGCAGTCACCGGGCTATGGTGGCGGAGTGTTTTCACCGGTAATGGACAATCCGACCCATCACTTTCACCAATGGGTCGCACGCAAGTTACAGGCGGCCCAGGGCTAGGGGTCCAGATCACGGAATAATGCTCCACGCGTGATTGGCCAGATACCCCGACTCAGCGCGCGGCCGGCTTCGAACAAAACGAAACTCTGACCACCATAGTGAGGCAGGGGTCGCAGCAGCGATTTCAGATCATCGGCATTCGCAGCCGACACCACCAGTACCGCGGCCCCGTCAGCGCGGCGCGAGGTCCAAACCTCGGCAGAATAGGCCACCTTCGGCAATCCGGATGGCCGCTCCAGTCCTAACAGCTTCAAATCTTCGGTCAGCCTGTCGTTGGTGGTGATGAGCAATAGCGAGTTGCCCGGCCGTTGCGTTGCGTCCAAACTATCAAACCGTGGCTGCGTATCCATTAACCTTGACGCCAGGCTTCGTGCAGCCTCGGTAAAATCAGCATCGTTGGACGCGATCAGCGTACGGGTCTCCGGATCCAGTGTTACGTCTCTCAGGATCGGCGGTGTCTCGTCTTGATGCAGGCGCCGAAAGACATCGCTATCGGGGTCGGCCTGGAAATAGAGTGGTTTTGCCGGTGTGACAAACTCGACTCGAGTTAAGGTATCGTCGATGGTTATTTCATATTGCCGGGTACCGTCGACCGTTGTCAGCGACACGGGTAGCTTGAAGCGATAGCCGGTAACCGGCTGTAGAATCTCAACCCGGGTCCGGAAACCCGTATCATCCTGATTGACGCTATGCGTGCCGAGACTCAGTCGAGGCGCCCCGGAACGCAACAGCCATTGCCCGAAGAACCAGTCGAGATCCTGCCCCGCTGCGCGCTCGAAGGCGGCCTGTAAATCCCACCAGCTGGCAGTGTCATATTTGTGCTTTTGCCAGAAGCCACGCAAGCCATTGTCAAATGCATCCTGGCCTATTTCCTTTGTCAGCATGTGAAAAATAAAGGCAACCTTGTTATATCCAATCACCTGGGCCGCCTGGTGCTGCTTCGAGGTAAAGGCTGTTACCGGCTGATCACGCTCCGTGGGCAGGGCCGCATAATCGCGCAACCATTTTATACGCATGGACTGCGCCGCCTCCCTGCCCTGGTCAGCAGCGAGTGCATAATCGGCGAGGTAAGTGGTCAATCCTTCCGCCCAGTTGCCACTAGCGTAATCGACCGATACCGCGTTCCCCCACCAGTTATGCAACACCTCGTGCGCGAGCGATCGCGTGCGCATGAACGGCAGCGGGATTACCTGGCGCCCGACATAAGTAAGATTGGGAAACCCCAGACCCACCGGTATCGGCGCCGAGATAACATGAAAGTCTGAATATGGATAGGCACCAATACTTTGCTGGTAACGCTGCATATAGCCATCGGCAGCCTCAAGGTAAGTCTCGGCCAGCGGGACGAGATCCTCGTGAAAATAGGTGCGTAATCGCAGCCCGCTGCTAAGCCGTTCCGTTACCTGGTATGGCCCGACGAACAGTGACGGCGGCTCGCCCGGATTTACCGTTTCAAAAGTCGATATGTAAGCGTCTTCATTTGCTTGCTCGCTAACGAGTTTTCCGGTCGCGACCGCACCTTGGCCGGCTGGCACCGTTACCGTGATACGGTAGTTTATGCGACCACTCTCATCCTGTGGAATCCAGGCATCGTATCCCGGCAGGAAAAAACCATCGACACCACCGCTGCTCAGCATACCTGGCGGAGAGCCCTGCTGAGAATCCCGTGCCGGCACCGCACCGCGCAGGGTAAATTGGAGCTCGTGTGTATTGCTATCCGGAAGTGCCAACCAGTACTCTGGGCCTTGCACCAGGGGCCTCACTTCCTGTCCGTCGAGCAACAGGCTTTCAATATTGAGCCAGGTGGCGAGACGAAACTGGAAGTGTTCACGTCCACTGACCAATACCTCGTCATTAATCAAGATTTCTGCCGTATCCGTTTTCAGCACGACTTCGATCGAGTGCTCGACTGCCGGGCTCGAGACCTGTGCCAACAGTTGAGCGCTCGCAAAACAAATCAATGCCGCGAGAATGCGTCGCATATTCTTACTCAAAACTTTACGGAAACCTGGCCTGCAGCTCGATCGATTTTTCACCGCGTAATATTTGCAGCGGCAACCAGGTGCCCGGTGCCTGTCGCTGGATAATCTCGATCAGCTCTGAATTTGTCACCGTCTTAAAGCCCGCTGCCGATTGAATGACATCGCCTTCAAGAATTCCGCTTCTGGCGGCAACACTATCGGCGACCACCTGCATAACGCGCACCCCGTCATCGCCGCTTTCAATCATGACACCCAGAAGCGGCCGTGGCGGAGCAGTTGCCTCGATTTCAGCGTCCACCACGAACACCGCAGTGGCTAATTCTGCGGGTAGCGGATCACATTGATCGCCCGAATCAATCGGCAACAGCACGTCGACATCCTCGATACCCATGTCAGCAAGCTGGTGGGGAATGCCATAGCCATACTCGAGATGACCTCGGCCAATTATTCCAACCACGATCGCGGTCGGATCGCGCCGGTGAGCCGCGGCCAGCGCTTCAGCCATGGCCCGATCCCAGGTCAGTTGCGCCTCGACAAAATTCGAAAACGCGTCGCTGCGTAACACTTCGTCAAGGTCTGGTTCGCCTGTCTTATCGTCTTCAGCCTCGTCATCCAGGCTTAGCTTGTAGGCATATAGTTGGGCCAGTGAGTTGCGGTAATCATCGCTGGCCGGCGCCGGGTCCGACAGGCCCATACGCTGTTCTTCAGTCAACGCCTGCCAGCCTTTCAGGCCAACCTGTGAGACCAGTTCTCGATCGATATTCAGTGCAATCGTCGGCAGGCGATTAAGACGCGCGAAATGCAGCAACGGCAGGTAAAACCCGGCATCATAGCCCCACACCTTTTGCCATTCGGACTGCTCCAGAAATTCCTTTTCGGTCAGCTTGCCTGTACTCCAGGCATCAAGCACCGATTGCTTACTGCGTGGCAGCATTTCAAGTCCGACCATCATGTTGGTATTGCGCGAATGCAATGCCGAAAGCATGTATTGCTGCCAACGATGATGCGCCATGCTTGTGTGAGACTCACCCAATAATACAATTCGCGAGCGCTCGAGCCGCTTGAAAACCTGCTCGACTGCCAGGATATCGCCGTTGGCGGGGTCGAGCCACTGCGCGACGTGATGATCGCAGCTGCCAGCGGTCTCGCTGGCCTGGGCCAGGCTGAAATGGGACAGCAACAGGCAGGCTAAAACAAGGCCAATCCTTGCAATCATAATCATCGAGTTAATACTCCCGGGATTTCGGCCAGATACCGTGTAGTTGATACGGTTAAACACCAAACCGGGATCAGTGGCGTATCCTTCGACAAGCAAGACAACCCTAGGGTTCAACCAGGGCAAGGCTGATGCGCTTGTTCTGCCTGCCCTTGTTCTTAAGACCGGTGACGACGAGCCTGCCAATCTCGGCGATATTGCGTACGTGGGTGCCACCACAGGGCTGGTAGTCCGTATTCTCGATCGAAATAGTGCGCACCGTTCCGTGCCCTCGCGGTGGTTGCACCGACATGGTCCGCACCAGCTCGGGTTTTTGATCGAGTTCCGCGTCGGTTATGGCGCCAATGGTGACCGGTATCGCCTTGTCGATCAGCGCGTTCAGATCCGCGGTCAGCTGTTCCTTGTCGACGACCTCCCCCTGCAGATCGAAATCGAGCCTGCTCTCGGTTTCTCCGACGGCACCACCGGTAGCCTGGGCACTAATCAATGAACACACCAGGTGCATGCTGGTATGCATGCGCATCAGCCTATGCCGCCGTTCCCAGTCAATTTCCATATCGACCTTATCATTGACATGGATTGCGCTTAGATCATCGTCTTCGAGGATATGAATAATATTATGGCGATCATCGGCATACCGGGTATCAACAACCCGATAGTCGCGTGCGTTTATCGTCAGGCGGCCGGTATCGCCCGGCTGGCCACCGCCAAGCGGATAAAAAATCGTCGCAGCGAGTATTACACCATTGTCGAGAACCTCGACCACCTCGCTACTGAGTGCCTTCTGATAGCTGTCTTGATAAAATACTTTTTCGGTCATCGTTAATCCCTGCCAGTTATGCGATGATTTTTACCCACCCGGAACTGCGAAGCAAGTTAATAGCCCGTGAATTCTATTTTGCAAACCAGTCGTAAAATCATCCATATCGATGCGGACTGCTTTTATGCCGCGGTCGAAATACGCGACAATCCGGCGCTCAAAGGCAAACCGATTGCGGTTGGTGGCAGTGCGACCCGGCGCGGTGTTATTGCGACCGCGAGCTACGAGGCGCGCAAGTTCGGGGTGCGTTCCGCCATGGCGAGTGCGACCGCCATCAAACGTTGTCCGCAGTTGATCCTGATTCCCGGGCGCATGTCAGTGTATCGCGAGGCTTCCCGCCAGATGCAGGAGATTTTTACCGAGTATACCGATCTGATCGAACCATTATCGCTCGATGAGGCATTTCTCGATGTTTCTGATTGTCCGCGCTGCCGAGGCAGTGCCACCCTGATCGCGCAGGAAATTCGCCGACGTATCGCAGCAGACATCGGCATCACCGTCTCTGCCGGTATCGCATCCAACAAATTTATCGCCAAGGTCGCGAGCGACCTGAACAAGCCCAACGGTCAGTACGTGGTCACCCCGGACCAGGTCGACGATTTTCTGTACCAGCTGCCCGTCAGTCGGATCTGGGGTGTCGGCAAGGTCACCGCACAGCGACTCGAACAAAAGGGCGTTAAAACCTGCGGCGACGTGCGCGAATTCGATATCTTCCAGTTTGTGCAGGAATTTGGTCAGTTCGGCGAACATATTCATAAACTCGCACACGGAATCGACAATCGCCCCGTGGTTTCAGAATGGCGACGCAAATCGGTCAGCGTCGAACATACCTATGACGAAGACCTGCCCGATCTTGAAAGCTGTCAGCACAGGATCCCCGCCCTGATCGAATCCCTGCAGCCACGGCTGGAGCGCCTCGACGAGGATTACCGCATTCAAAATTGTTTCCTCAAGATGAAATTTTATGACTTCAATCAAACCACGGTAGAACGGCAGCTGACCGGGCCTAACTACGCCGACTACGCGATGCTGTGTGAAGAAGCCTGGCTGCGCGGCAAAGCCCCGGTGCGCCTGCTGGGTATCGGGGTACGCCTGCTCGATCTGACCGACAGCAGTGGCCAGATGGACCTGTTTGAAGATTGAGACCGAAAACCAAAATATTTACTCTTGTTTTTATTTATCAAATAGTTATGATCGCCTTTAAATGTAAGTTAAGAATAATCGCTGCTAACTTATTGAGCATAGGTCAGGACACATGAGCAAGAAAACACGGGCACCCCGATTCGAATCACTGATTTCATCACCCTGGGCTAAGTCGCCAGACAATTCCTATTACGGCGATCCCCGATACGTCAACAAGGAACAGCATGGGTTAGAGGACATCGAACGCGACAAAACCGACGAAGACGGTGTCGAGCGAGTCGTGATTCTGGGATACAACTAGACCCGAGCCTGCATTAAACTGGTCAAACCACCTTCCGCAGCTGCTTAAAGTAAAGCTCGTTGGCCAGTTTCGTCTCCAGACTAATCCCGATTTAACAAATATCAGATCGGCAGGCGATGAGTCAGATTACAATCCAGCCGTATTTTTAGCGTTTTGCTATCAAACCAAGATAGGGGGAACACCATGAAGCCATTTAAAACAAATGCCTTGGCATCGATAAAATCCGCGGGCATCGGGCCGGCTTGTCTCGCCTTGATCGGAGCGGGCCTTCTGGGTATTAGTCTGCCGGCACAGTCGGAGCTCAAGATTTCCGGCCATGTCGCCTACAATGCCGTCGATCGAGATTCAGAAGATGACATCGTGTTTCAGCGCAATGGATTTAGCGAAAGCCGCTTCACCCTGGCATATGTAAAAGAACTTGAAGGTGGCAGGGCTATCGAAGTGGTAGAGGAAATCGGAATTGGCGAAGGTGAAGGCGCCCTCGACTCCCGACGTCAGGAAGTCATCTACAAAGGTGACTTTGGCGGTTTCCGTTTCGGTCAGGGCAACGACGCGGGTGACGGTAATCTGAATGGTGATCTGTCTGGCACCACGATAATCCAGCCAATGGCCTCAAATGCTGCTGCCCTGGATTACGCCAGCGCCGATTACAACGGCTTTGATCCAGGTCGGGGTGAGCGAATTCGCTATGATTCACCCAGGCTCGGCGATGGCGCGATCGTTTCAGCCCAACTTGGCGAAGATGATGAGATCGAAATAGGCCTGCGTTACAACACCATGATTAAAGATGGCAAATTACGTGTCGGTGCATTCATGACCAACACCAAGTCGGACATAGACGAGGATTCATTCGGTATCCTGGTCGCCTATGCGTTGCAAAACGGCTGGAATTTTGCCGTTTCCACATCCAGCAAGGATAACGCGGCGGGTGATGGAGAAGATGGTGATTTCGACGCATTTAAAATTGGCTATAAAACCGGTAAGCATGCGGTTAGCCTCGTTTCAGGAACCTCTGAAAACCCCGGTAACCCGGTTGAAACAGACGCTGTCGGCGTCGCCTATGTCTACCTGTGGGACACGGGCATAGAACTTTACGCGGCAGTGCATGAATTCGATTCCGACGACAATGACGTCGATGAAGACTTCGTGGCATTCGGTACACGGGTAAAGTTCTGACATTAGTCTTATTGGATATCCAGGGCTAGAAACGAGCGCCCCGCTTGAGTCGTGGCGTGTAATTTTTATGTTACTCTTGCGCGCTTCCCTGACTGTTTGTTATCGCGAATGAAAAATACGGCAACATCAATAATCCTGTTGATTAGCTTCCTCGGTATTGTGTCCTGCGCTATCACACCAGCGCAGGATGAAGACTTCACGATTTATGGTGAGGAGCCCGAGGGACCAGGCATACTCAGTGACGAAAGCGGCAACATTGTTTTGTCGCCAGGCACAACAACTGAACAGAATGCAAAAGACGGAGCGGCAACATCATCCCCTATTTCGGCAAGTGAAGCGGAAGAATTTAATGCATTCAAACGTTGGCTTAAATCGAAGCAGGCGCAGGATGACAGCTACCAGGAATTTCAGCAGTGGCTGAAGTACGAAGAATACCGGCGCTTGCAGGATTCCCTTTGACGCCGAACTAGCCTGGCATCACCACATAGTGTCTTTCTGGAAACGGAAATTCGAGCCCTATGACAAACGAAATCCTGTTGGTACTGATTGCATTCGGCACTTCGACCCTGACCGCAATCACGGGCATTGGCGGTGGCATGATGCTGATTGCAATAATGCCCGGTTTTTTGCCAGCGGCAGCCATTGTTCCGGTTCACGGGATCGTACAGCTGTTTTCCAATTCGAGTCGGGCATTTTTCGGCTTGCGATTTCTGCGCTGGGAATTCGTACTCGCATTTATCTCGGGATCGATCATCGGCGGCCTGATCGCCGCAGGAATCACGCGGGGAATCAATCTTGAATATACACCGTTAATTATCGCGGCCTACATCCTGTTCACAGTCTGGGGACCCAAACTGCAGTTTAAAAACCCGGCAAAGGGTGAATTTGTGCTCATCGGTGCAGCACAGACCGGATTGAGCATGATGGTTGGCGCCACCGGTCCATTGGGTCAGGCAGCGCTATTGCGCAAAGGTCTGCAGCGTGATGCACTGGTTGTTACGGCTGCATTAATGATGACTTTCACGCACCTGGTAAAAATTGTGCTATTTGCCCTGCTCGGTTTTTCCTTTATCAGCTACTGGCAAATTATTATCGGCATGTCAGTTGCCGTAGTCGCCGGCGCCCTGCTTGGAACCCATATTCGTTATAAAATTCCAGAAGATGTGTTCCGTAAAATACTTAAGAGGGCGCTGACGTTGTTGGCGTTGCGCATGATCTATATCACGCTTGCCTGAAATCTATCAGCGGAACATCAGGAATTCCTGTCTATTCTGAATAAAAGCAGACGCTCGGTTATTAAGCTTCAGAGTCCGCTAACGACCCATAAGAGACTCTCATGCTATTGTTCTACTTTTCGCGTAGCGGGCATTTTGTCCGACTACAACGCCTAATATAAATGACTGACCTAAAGCTCGCGCGCTTCCAGGATGGCCTTGATCAGGTCTTCAGGAACGTCTTCCGGCACGGCTTCATTGGCGTCCTTGAATGCCGCGCGACCGATTTCTACGGTACGCTGGTAAGCCGCCAGATACTCCCGACACTCACGGCAGATGCGCAGGTGGAATTCAAACATCGCACGTTGCCGCACCGAAAGCTCATCGTCGAGGTATTGCAGTACAAAGTCCTCAAACTCCCTGCAGGTAATCATACGATGCATGCGCTTTAGCATTTGCCCTTTGGCCCAGCGCATCATTTCAGTCTTGAGGCGGTTTATCATCAAGACATCTCCCCACGAAGAATGGGTTCAAGCTGTTTTTTAAGCGCCGCGCGAGCCCGGTGCAACCGGACCTTGACGTTGGCTTCGGAAATATCCAACTGTTCCGCTACCTCACTGGTGTCATAACCTTCGATGTCACGAAGCTGCAATACGATACGGTAAGGGTCCGGCAATGCATTGATACAGGTAGTGACGGTGTCGCGCAGATCATCATTTTCGATCACGTCCTCGAGCGGGGCCAGGTAGTGCCAGGGCGCCTCGATGCGGCAATCATATTGGTCAAATTCGGGCAGGTCAGCGTCGATGGAATGTTCGGCGCGCCGTTTCGCCTGGCGCAACTTCGTGAGTGCGGCGTTGACGGTGATTCGATGCAACCAGGTCTTCAGACTGGAACGCCCCTCGAACCTGGCGAGAGCCCGGAACGCAGAAATAAACGCATCTTGTACCGCATCCTCGGCCAATGCTCTGTCCCCAAGCAACCGTTCAGCCAGTTTCAACATCCAGCCGATGTGGTCGCGTACCAGTTGTTCCTGGTCGATATCCGGTTGGGTTGAAGGCTCGTCGGGCATCGGGAGTTTGAATCGTCCTAAGGTTGCGCCGGGATAAGCGCGTTACGATTGTTCGGGTGGTCTGGCGCGATGCAAGCAAATCCAGATGACAATCGTCTACCGCTTGCAATTCACGGATTGTAACGCGTCCGGGAGTACCTATACACGCCTGATACTGACTCGCCAGGTACTAGCGCAGGCGCGGCAGGATCTCGACTGGCATTGCCCATTCTTGAAAACCAGCAGAATGTTACACTTCCCGACCGTCACGCTATCGATTGGGATAATCCGTTCGATGGTAAGTTAAGCAAGCTTTTTCAAATTCATGGCGCTGTCGACAGGCGCTTCATGTTGCTGAACCGATTAATTGCCTTTCATCGAGAAGACAGACTTTCGTTACGATCCTGTCCCGGGCGCCTCTGGGCAATGATGAAAAGATAAATTGGCAGGTTAGCAACCGATGTCTATTTATCGGGAATAATTTTTTACCTGTAACCTAGTGCGCCGACGAAACATCTCATAGCTGTACCGAACACAGAGGGCAATGATAAATGACAGGGAACAATAGCAATACTGGTTTGCTCATGATCACCGGGTTCACCGGCCTGGTTGCCGCATTGCTGGTGGGATGGGGCGAATTCCTGCTCAATTTCGACAGTCTGGCCCGCTATTCCGAGATCAACTACGATTTCATGTTGGGTACTTCTGCCAGCAGTTTCAGTCTCGGCCACTTTATCGGCGTGCTGGCGGCACCACTTTACCTGGTGGGCTGCTGGCATATTTACCTCATGTTGAAACCGGCCCATCAAAAATGGGCGCTGGCGGCTTTTTTGATCTCGGCCTACGGTTTCGTCGTCGGTGCGGTGTGGATCGGTTCCCGCGCGAGCGTGGGTACACTGGCCAACCAGCCTGACACCGAGCAGATACGCATGCTGATAGAGCTGTATCAATTTCGTTACGAAACCCTGTTGACCGTGATACGGGTGACCACGCTGGTTTTATCGATGATCTTTATCGGGCTGGTACTAACCGGCAAGACCCGCTACCCGCGCTGGGCCGCGATCTTCAATCCGATCATACTGATACTGGCGAGTTTCATTTTATTTGTCGTGTTCCCTTCGCTGGGCAAGTATCCATTGCCGATCGCACTGAACGTATCCTTTTTTATCTTTTTCCTGATGTCCCTTCACTATGCCAGAAGGGCGTAATCCATTTAGTTACTCGAGAGCTCTAGCATGAAAATAGCATTCAAAATTCTGACCCGGGTAATCCCGACAATCCTGGTGGGCGCGTTCCTGTTTCTAACCGTGAAGAGCATTATCGATCGACAGGTCGATTACGAGGTCTCGACCGCGG
>CAXMSP010000096.1:0-32460 GCA_964196225.1 uncultured Gammaproteobacteria bacterium
TCCCGTCAACCACGACCACGTCGGCGCCCGCCTTGACCGCCAGCGTCGTATCGTAGTAGGTACGGGTTGCGCCGACCTTGACGTAAATCGGGACCTGCCAGTCGGTAATTTCACGCAGCTCGGCAATCTTGATTTCGAGATCGTCAGGCCCGGTCCAGTCCGGATGACGGCAGGCGCTGCGCTGGTCGATACCTTTGGGCAGGTTGCGCATCTCGGCGACGCGATCGCTAATTTTCTGTCCCAGCAGCATACCACCACCACCCGGCTTGGCGCCCTGCCCAACCACGACCTCGATCGCGTCGGCCTTGCGTAAGTCGTCAGGGTTCATGCCGTAACGGGAAGGCAGGTACTGGTAAACCAGCTTTTCCGAATGACCGCGTTCTTCCGGGGTCATACCGCCATCGCCAGTGGTGGTACTGGTGCCCATAATTGTCGCGCCGCGGCCCAGCGATTCCTTGGCCTGTGCCGACAACGCGCCGAAGCTCATGCCGGCAATGGTGATCGGAATCTTGAGTTCGATCGGTTTCTTCGCGAATCGCGTACCCAGAGTTACGCTGGTATCACATTTTTCACGATAGCCCTCGAGCGCGTAGCGCGACACGCTTGCGCCGAGGAATAACAGATCGTCGAAAGTCGGAATGACGCGCTTGGCGCCGCCTCCGCGAATGTCGTAAATACCTTCCGCAGCGGCCCTTTGAATTTCGGCGACAACATGGGGCGGAAACGTGTGCGACGGACGCAGGCGTTTTTTGAAATCGTCTTTATCGGACATGGCTAGTATTCCCCTGCATTGTCAATATTGAAGTTATAAAGCCTGCGCGCCGAACCATAACGCTTGAATCCGGAGGTATCGACATTGCCCATCCCCGCGGCTACCAGCAACTCTTTCAATTGCGCCCAATGCTCGTCTTCCATGGGTTTTTCGATGCAATCCGCGCCCAGGCTGGCGACCTTGCCACCAACATAGAAACGAGCCTCGTAAGCCGAGTCGCCGAGTGCTTCCCCGGCGTCGCCGCAAACGACCAGGCAACCGCTCTGTGCCATGAATGCGCTCAGATTGCCGATGGATCCACCAACCACGATGTCGACACCTTTCATGGAAATACCGCAACGTGATGACGTGTCGCCCTCAACTACGACCAGGCCACCGTGACCGGTCGCCGCGCAATACTGCGAGGCGTTACCCTTGACCCGCACGGTGCCGGACATGATATTTTCGGCGCAACCCGAGCCGGCGTTGCCGTTGATGGTGATGTTGGCATTCTGATTCATGCCGCCGCAGTAATAGCCGGCATGACCGTCAACCGTCACGGTCGTGTTATACATTGCGCCCACGGCAATCGAGTGCTTACCGTTGGAATTATTTACGGTGAATTCGACCTTGTCCGCTGATTCCTGGTGCAGCGCCTGGTTCAGGTCGCGCACGGTGTCGTCTTTGAGATCGAAATTTGTCATCACTTACCCCCGATGCCAGCTATAGATCCTGGTCGGCACAGGCTCCCAGATGCGTGCATTGTCGACGCCCGGCAGCGTAGCGATAGCGCGAAATTCCGAGGCCATCGCGGCCCAGTCATCGGTTTCAGCCATAACCGCGGGTTTACATCCGATGGGATCGACCACTACCGCGAAACCGTCATCGGTGCCGACCGCGAAGGTATAAAAACCATCCAGGTCCTTGAGACCGTTCTGCAGGGCTTCGTCGAGACTGTCCCCTTCCTGCATGCGCCAGGTCAGGTAACCCGCGGCCACTTCGCTATCATTATCGGTTTCGAAGTTGATACCCTTTCTGCGCAGTTCTTCGCGTAGGCGATTGTGATTTGACAGGGAGCCATTGTGAACCAGGCACAAGTCAAGACCGGTGGAAAACGGGTGGGAATGCTCGGTCGTGATTGCCGACTCGGTCGCCATGCGGGTGTGGCCCAGCGCATGTGTGCCGCTATAGCTTTCGAGATCGAAGTTTTCGATAAATTCGGCAGGTAAACCCATGTCCTTGAAAATCTCGATAACTTCGCCCGCACCGTTGACCCGCAATTCGGAATGGCTTTCCTGGAACCAGTTCTGTACCAGCGTCGGGTTGGCAGGAACCTTGACCACTGCTTGATCGCGCTTGTGCACAACCTCGACTGCCTCGCCGAAGACATGCATCAGTTCATCATGCAGCTCTTTCCACGAGTAATCCTCGCTCGGCGCCAGGATAGTCAGTTTCGCGCTGCCCGGGTTTACCGGATCGTGATAAATCGCGACCCCGGCACTGTCGGGTCCACGTTCCGTCATTTCGATAAGCATGCTCGACAAGTATTTGCCCAGGTCCTTTTCCATTTCAGGATTCTTGATAAAAAGCCCGACAATTCCACACATAGCGGCCTCAGCTGTGCTCATTAAGTCCGGGCAGCTTAGTACAGCCCAATTCCCGCGTCAACTGATATGAAATATTGTTTCTTGACAGGAAACTAATTATGAAGATGTAGCCTCGGAAATGATGATCGAAAGGTAGCGACAGGGTAGTTTTTGTATCTCGTCCGGGCCATGTGAAGCCTCGGCATCGAAGAAAAGCGTGTCACCCGGCTCCAGGATATAGGTTTTGTTGGCATGACGGTAAGTCACGCGACCTTCCAGCATATAAATCAGCTCAGTACCCGCATGTTGAAACACAGGAAACACTTCGGACTGGTCGTCGATCGTGATCAGGTAGGGTTCAATATTATACGGCTTGCCAATGGTGTGCCCGAGTAACTGGTACTGATGCCCGGCACCCGAACCACGACGCTCGATCGGCAGCCCCTCACCCGCCTTGATATAGGTGACGTCCCGCTGTTCCTCGTAGCCGCGAAAAAACGAGGTCACCGGAACCTGCAACGCATTGGCGAGCGAGGTTAACGTCGCCAGTGATGGCGAGGTCTGCCCGTTTTCGATTTTCGACAACATCCCGGTCGACAACTGCGCTTGCTTGGCAAGCGCGGCGACAGTTAGATTAAGGCGCTTGCGCGAGGTGCGCACCTGCTTGCCAATCGCGATTTCGAGCGCCTCCACACTATGCTGTTGGGACATCAAATCGTCATCGTTTGGTTGGTAATCAGGATCAGGCATCGGCATTTGCTGCGGTCTTTGACTGGTGACCTATCAAACCTCAGCACGCTTTCGATTGCAAATCTGCTTTTACCTGAACCCGGTAAAAATAAATACAGATTCCGGGCCATGTAGTTGACCATCGCGGTGTTATTCCCTAACCTTGACGGCTCACAATTAAAACCGCTTTCAAATAATAATACCGTTAAAAATCAGTCAGTTGGAGGATTAGATGAGCAAGCGTGTTGCAGTTATCGGAGCCGGCCCAGGCGGCCTGGCGCAGTTGAGAGCCTTCCAGTCGGCAAAAGAAAAAGGGGCCGAAATCCCCGATATCGTCTGTTTTGAGAAGCAGGACAACTGGGGTGGATTGTGGAATTACACCTGGCGCACCGGTCTCGACCAGCACGGTGAACCGGTTCACGGCAGCATGTACCGCTACCTCTGGTCCAATGGTCCGAAAGAAGGGCTGGAATTTGCAGATTATTCCTTCGAGGAACATTTCGGCCGCCCGATTGCCTCTTACCCACCGCGTGCGGTGCTATTCGATTATATCGAAGGACGCGTCAAGAAAGCCGGAGTGCGGGACTGGATACGATTTAACTCGCCGGTGCGTCATGTAGCCTACGACGAGCATGAAGGCATGTTTCACGTTACTGTCCAGGACGAGACAAAAGATGTCGAGTACACCGAGGAATTCGATAATGTAATAGTCGCTTCAGGTCACTTCTCAACCCCGAACGTGCCCGAGTTTCCCGGGTTCGACAGCTTTAACGGGCGTGTACTGCATGCGCATGACTTCCGCGACGCGATGGAATTCAAGGATAAAGACATTTTGATTATCGGTACTTCCTACTCGGCCGAAGACATCGGTTCGCAGTGCTGGAAATATGGCTGCAAATCGGTCACGGTGTCGCACCGTACCGCGCCGATGGGGTACAAGTGGCCGGATAACTGGCAGGAAGTGCCTTTACTGGAAAAGGTTGAAAAGAATACCGCAACCTTTAAGGACGGCACCACCGCCGAGGTCGACGCGATCATTCTGTGCACCGGTTACCTGCACCACTTCCCGTTCATGGCAGAGAATCTAAAGCTCAAGACCAATAATCGTCTCTATCCCGTCAACCTCTATAACGGCGTGGTCTGGGAGCACAACCCCAAGCTGATGTACCTGGGGATGCAGGACCAGTGGTATACCTTCAACATGTTCGATGCGCAGGCCTGGTACGCACGCGACGTCATCATGGGACGCCTAGACCTGCCGTCGCAGGCCGAAATGCACATGGATATCGACAAGTGGCGCGAAGCGGAAGATAACCTGCCCGACGATTACGCTTGCATCGAGTTCCAGGGCAAGTACACCATGGACCTGATGGCGCTGACCGACTATCCGGAGTTTGATTGCGCAGGTGCGAATGAAGCTTTCTTCCAGTGGAAAAAACACAAGAAGGAAAACATCATGACCTTCCGTGACAACGGCTACAAATCAGCGCTGACCGGCACTATGGCGCCAGCACATCACACGCCCTGGAAAGACGCGCTCGACGATTCGCTGGAAGCTTATTTGCAGACTTGACCACTTCTCGTAAGTCGTCAACCTATGTTAGATACCAGACTGCGTCAGATAATCAGCACCAGGGCCGATGAGTTCAAGCCATACGACCGCTACGGCGACCCGATACCTGGAATGTCATGGATCGCCCTGAGCGGTGAACTTCTAAACGGCGAGTTCGAGTGTTTCCTGCTGCGCATGGAGGCCGGTGCGCAATCCAGACCGCATGAGCATATGGGCTTTGAGGAGTTCCTGGTCATGGATGGAGAACTGATCGACTGCGATGGAACTGCTTACCGAAGCGGAGACTTCGTGCGCTTACTGCCGGGTTCGAAACACAGTTCCCATACTCCAGATGGTTGTGTTCTTCTGGTCATGCTGCGCGGCAATAATCGGGCCCTCTCGGAAGACGAGCTTACACCCTAACGTCACCCCCGTGCGCGCGGGGTTGACGTATCGGAATCTTAAAACAAAGCCACCCTTGCAAGATCCCGGCGCGGTCGGGCCTCGCAGGCGCCGGGATGACTCGAAGCTCCCCGCACGTAGGGTTCTGCAATGCGGGGACCGAGGTGTCGGAATCTTGATCACGCCCATCAATTCCCGGCTGCCACAGAAGCTGTTTAGCCCCTGTTGGAACGGTTTCGAACGGTTTTAGTTTGCTGTCTGCTGGTCGGCGAAAACTTCGGAGTGAATACCGAAATGCTGGATATAGTATGACTTTCCATCGGCGACGAGATTTATCTTGATAGCCGCGGGGCCAGAATCGAACTCCAACGGCACCTGGTAGCCGATAATCTCGATATCTCCCAATGACTTGCTGGTGTCGACACGGTCCCACAGGTATTTTGGTTTGCCCGTTGATTTCAACTGCCCGAGTCGGCTGAAAGACTGGTAGGCCTGCCGGACCTTTTCGTTTTCAAATTCAAGCCGCGCGGTAGGCGATAATAATGGCCTGAGCTGCTCAAATTGCCAGCTGGTCACGATCGGCAGGACCGATTCCAGGTAGGGTACGGCGGTATCGTCGTAACGATCCGCCTTCATGCCGAACCACAGCGTATAGATTAACAACCCGGCTGCCAACAGGGTGATAAATATCAGGCTACGCCGCAGAATCAAGGACATAATCAGTTTGGCTCGAGTCAGACGGGCGGCGAAATTATCACGTTCGCCACCTCAAACAAACTCGAACGGATGTAACCTCGCTTTATTCCGGAATCTCGACATGGTTAAGGCGACAGGCTTGCTGCAAGGTGTTATGCAGCAGGCAGGCAATGGTCATCGGTCCGACTCCTCCCGGCACCGGTGTGATTGCACCGGCCACATCGGCCGCGGTACCAAATTCAACATCGCCCACCAGTCGCGTGGTGCCATCTTCGTTCTCAATACGATTAATACCGACATCGATAACGGTGGCGCCCGGCTTAATCCAGTCGCCCTTGACCATTTCAGGGCGCCCTACCGCTGCGACCACGATATCCGCCTGGCGGCATTCACCCGGCAGATCGCGGGTGCGCGAATGCGCGATGGTGACGGTGCAACTCTCCTTGAGTAGCAGTGCGGCCATCGGTTTCCCAACAATATTAGAGCGTCCGACAACGATGGCTTTCATACCGGAAAGATCGCCGAGATGCTCCTTGAGCATCATCAGTGAACCCAGCGGTGTGCAGGGCACGATACCGTCAGCACCGATCGAGAGGCGACCGACATTGGACAGATGAAAACCATCGACGTCCTTATCGACCGAAATAGAGTTGATCACCGCTTCTTCGTCGATGTGATCCGGCAAGGGTAATTGCACCAGGATACCGTGAACATCGGGATCATTATTTAACTGGTCGATCAACGCCAGCAAGTCATCCTGACTGGTACTCGCGTCGAGTTTATGCTCGTAGGAATTCATGCCCGCTTCCTGGGTTTGCTTGCCCTTGCTACGCACGTATACCTGGCTGGCAGGGTCCTCTCCCACCAGCACCACGGCCAAACCCGGCGTTATCGAGTGCGTCTCTTTTAAAACCGCGACCTGGAGCGCTATTTCGCCGCGCAGTTTTGCCGAAAATGCCTTACCGTCAATAATCGTGGCCATTCTTAATACTCCCAACAATTAGATAACCAGGCCACCCGCTTTCCCCCGGGGTTCGGGCATGCCTGTTCGAAAAAAATCATTTTACAATTAACCATCAAGCGATATATCAGTAATACGACACCCATTTACCCGCTCGCTAGAACCAGCCGCAAGTCCCGGGTGGACTCTCGTTGCCGATGCGGTTGGTTTACCGCATCCCCATACTCGACTATTCCAGATTGTTCAAAGTCAGCTTTACGCCACCGCTATGGTCGGGATTCACGCTGATACTAAACACTGCAGCATGCGGGGCCAAACTGGCATCTGCACCGTGAAATGCGACTTCGTCATGACGCAATTCCTGGTAATTAACAATCGCGCCCCTGCGGACAAATATCAGTACCGTCAGTAGTCCGGAAGCGATCAGCGAGTCGCGTTCACCGCGAGGCCAGTTCCAGTCGAAGGGACATTCGCTGCCGCTCGCTTCGGGTTTGAAATCTGTGACGACCCTGACCCTGTCCCAGCCAAAATCCGTAGCATCCGTCAACCGGAATTTCCCGGTAGCATCCGTTGCAGCCAGTAACTCGTTTAGCGATGCGCGAAACTGCTTGTTGCCCTGGCACTTGGCATATATATCCCCGTAATAAAACGACATCACCAATATCACGATCGCGGGCACGATATACACGATCGGCCGTGTGGGCATAACCGAGAGTGCATTTTTAATCATCGCAAACTCCTGTCGGAAATCGTCGGAATACGCGCATTCGACGGTAGCAATGAAAAACCCCTTCGATCAGGAATCGAAGGGGTTTCCACAACATGCTGCAAAGGATACTAGCGGCAATTAGCGCCCGACAGAATCCTTCATTTCCCTGCTGCCTTCATCATCGAGGACCTTTCCAGGACCCCCCTGCTTATTGATGTTTTCGATATCACCCTTGAATTCGGCGGATTCCTTTTGGTGTTGCCAGACGTGCCAGCCAAACCAGAAAACCAATCCCAGGATTGTCAGAAATCCTTCCGATCCAACGAAAGGATAGATCGCACCGAATGTATCAAGATTGAGCCAGTTATCAACTAGACCTGTAGACATAGTATTTTCTCCAAATGTAATTCAGTTATCGACGTATGAAATCAGGAGCCGTTACCCGGCTTCTTCACGAATCGCTCGCGCTACTTCTGCGGCATCCACCGCTCTCTGCGATTCGAAATTGATATCAAGACCTACTAATTCAATTTCACGCGGGATACGTAGCTTGCCCATACTTTGCAGGATCTTCGACACAATCAGTGCCGGAAAGAAACCCAGTACGAAGAACATAATCAAGGCACCTAAAAACTGGCCCCATGGGGAAATGGTCGCATAGCCTTCGAACGGAGAGGAGGGATAACCCCACAGCATGAAACCAGCCACGACAACACCGTAAAAACCGGCATAACCATGCACCGCAACCGCACCGACGGCGTCGTCGATCTTGAACCTGCGTTCTACCCAGTAGTGCATCTTGTAAGCCAGGATTGCACCGCCAGCGCCAATCAACATGGCCTGGATTGGGTGGTACAGGTCGTTACCCGACGAGGCGCCGATGACACCCGCCAGACCACCGGAGTAGGTCCAGAATGCGTCACCATCCGAAACCAGGTAGGCCGCCATCAAACCGCCCGACAGCGACATCAGGAAGTTAAAGGTAATTGCAGACAAAGTTGTTGGCTGCAGGTAGATATTGGTGGCACTGAAGAAGGTCTTGTCGGCCACGTCCAGCATGGCGGGACCATAGACATCAATAATCGGGATATTACAGGCCACGTAGAAGCCCCAGAAACCGGTATAGATGAGGAACAGCCCTATCGTCACCAGCCAGGGATTATGCGGATTAATATTCCTTGGTGTACCGTCAGCGGCGAATTTGCCGATGCGCGGACCCAGCACCAGTAGTACACCCAGGGCGAAACCGCCGGCTATCGCGTGGATTACACCGGACGCGTAGGCATCGTGATAACCCAGTTTTTGCACCATCCAGCCGTTCCAGGACCAGCCCCAGGAAGCATCGATGATCCAGGTAAAGGAACCGATGACCACCGCCAGTACCCAGAAAGCGCTGGGGCGGATACGCTCGATCACGGCACCGGAGACGATGGAAGCGGCCGTCCACGAGAACAACAGGAAAGCAGCCCAGAATACACCGTTAATACGCGCCCAGAAGGCGGTATCGTCCGCGGTCAGGACCCCGCCTTCTTGCGGTGCACCACCCATATGCGTGCCCATCAGCTCGCTCCAGGGCGTGGCAAATGGCGCGTCTACCAGGGGACCGATGATCCAGGGACCATTGACAAAGGCAAAATAAATCCACCAGCCGAAGAAGAAGAAGGTGACGGTTACCAGCGGGATAACCATCGTGTTTTTCATCAAGGTGTGCGTATGGTTCTTGTAGCGTGAGGCTCCCACCTCGTACATACAGAAGCCGACGTGTATCAAAAACATGAACACGACGGTGACCCAATAGTAAAACTCGGTAAATATGATCCCGAGTGCGGTTAGTTCGTTATCCATTTTTCTCCCCCTTATAGTTATGAGAATTGTTAAATTTAGACCGGCATCCTACCGGAATATCACGCAATGATTTTCAAACGGCCTGGTAATTCACAGGAAAATTTAACTGCCCGAGTGAAAATTCCCACCATTTATATTTTTATTAAACGTATAAATAACATATAAAGGCTTCATGATCAAAATAGCGAAAAGGATCATCGGTAACTCCAGGTATTCCTTTTCGCCCGCTAATTGCTCGTATCTTCCTCAGGCAAACTTTTCGTAAGCCTTGCGCAAGTCCACCATCGGATGACCGCTTGCCATCTGAAACTTGACCAGTAATTCACGCGCGATCATGTCACGATCCTGCTGGTTGTCCGGCAGATCGATATTGTTGGGTATGGAGACCCAGCCATTGATATTGCGATCGAAAACCGCTGGATTGCCTTCCTCGTAACCCATATGCACATCTTCGAGCCAGTTCAGATCGTCCCAGCCCATGACTTCCATGTACTTGTGCAGAAACGGTGTGCAACGCTCCATATCGGGTACCAGGTTAACGTCGTAGCGATAACCGATGTGCTGCCCGATGACTTTCTCACGTTCAGAATCAACGCCATCGCCTTCGAGGAAATGATTAATATCTTTTTCAGCTTCTTTTTTAGTCATGGCAGCCTCCTTAGAAACGAGTCATGTCGGGACGACCGACGGTGTGTTGAGTACCAGCCATCGGCACCTGCGCGCAGGCCGAGGCCTCCATCGTCAACGCAGCCAGGTCTTCCGGTTCCAGCGAATGGATGTTGGTCTTGCCACAGGCACGTGCAAATAATTGTGCTTCGATGGTGAGCGTATGCAGAAAGTTATAAACCCGCTCCGCGGCCGCATCGGGATCGAGGCGCTGACGCAGAATCGGATCCTGGGTCGCAATCCCGACCGGGCAACGTCCGGTATGACAGTGGTAGCAGTAGCCGGCTTCGACGCCCATTTCGTTGGGGAAATCGGCTTCCGGAATATCCTTGTTACAGTTCAGCGCAATCAGTGATGAATGGCCGATTGCAACCGCATCGGCACCCAGAGCAATCGCCTTGGCAACATCGGCTCCGTTACGAATACCACCCGCGTAAATCAGCGTGATTTCACCTGACATGCCAACATCGTCTAACGCCTGGCGCGCCTGGCGAATCGCCGCAATGCCCGGCACACCGGTGTCTTCGGTGGCAAGGTGCGGGCCGGCACCGGTACCACCTTCCATACCATCGATGTAAATCGAATCGGGACCCGTCTTTGCCGCCATACGCACATCGTCATAGACGCGTGCCGCACCCAGCTTCAACTGAATCGGAATCTGCCCATCGGTGGCTTCACGAACTTCCTGAATCTTCAGTGCCAGGTCGTCCGGTCCCATCCAGTCAGGATGGCGCGCGGGAGAGCGCTGATCGATACCGGCCGGTAATGAGCGCATTTCAGCCACCTGGTCGGTAACCTTCTGACCCATCAGGTGTCCACCGAGACCCACCTTACAGCCCTGGCCGATGAAAAATTCAACGGCGTCAGCAAGGCGCAGGTGATTGGGGTTAAAACCATAACGCGACTGGATACACTGGTAAAACCACTTGGACGAGTAGCGACGCTCGTCGGGAATCATTCCGCCCTCACCAGAGCAGGTCGCGGTGCCCGCCATGGTGGCACCACGCGCGAGTGCTGTTTTGGCTTCATAACTCAAAGCACCGAAAGACATACCGGTGATATAAACCGGGATATCGAGTTCCAGCGGGATCTTGGCATTGGGGCCAATGACGGTCTTGGTCAGACACTTTTCACGGTAACCCTCGATAACGAAACGTGTCAGGGTTCCCGGCATGAAAGTCAGGTCGTCCCAGGTCGGAATCTTCTTGAACAGCGAGAAACCACGCATACGGTAACGGCCGAGTTCCGCCTTGATGTGAATATCATTCATCACCTCGGGTGGAAAGATGAAACTGTTCCCCAGGTGGTATGGATCTATTTTTTTATCAGACATCTTAATTTCTCCAAGATAAAGCTCGTGCCTAGAGCACCAGTTTCTTCTCTGTAGGTTCGAGGTTATCGTAGTTCCACAATTGCTTGCCGGAAGTCAGTTTGGTCATGTTGTCGATGCCGTTTGGCGGCGACATGCCGTACTGGGACAGCTTGCCCTCGAGGTAACGCTTGTCGAGATCGGTCAATTCGGTTTCGACACAGTCGACACCGAGGCTGGCAATCTTGCCGCCTACGTAAATGGTACCGTCATACATCGAATCACCGAGGTTATCACCGGCGTCACCGAGAATAATCATGCGACCACGTTGCATCATGAAGCCGGTAAAGGCGCCGACGCTGTCACCGACAATAATGGTGCCGCCCTTCTGGTCGATACCGACACGCGCGCCCGCCTGCCCCTTGCAAACCAGGTCGCCGCCACGAATCGCAGCACCGAACAGCGAACCCGCGTTCTTTTCGATCACCACCTTGCCCGCCATCATGTTTTCTGCACAGGACCAGCCGACCCGACCACTGATGTGGATATTAGGGCCATCGATCAGACCGCAGCCAAAGTAGCCCAGGCTGCCTTCGAAATTCAGGTTAAGACGATTCAGGATACCCACACCGAGCGAATGCTTGGCGCGCGGATTATTCACAGTAATGGTACCGTGACCGGATTTCATCAATTCACGAATCTTTAGGTTGATATCAGAAATTTCCATTTCCGCGGCATCGAATTCAGCCGATTTTTCGATATCAACTTCGTAAGCCCATGGATAAGTAAAATTCTCTTCCTCGGAAGCCGAGAAAAAACGCTGCTGGGTCCGACCCGCGAGCTGCTCTTCATGCAGCCCCATGTCATGGGATGTGGTTACGCTGCCCATACTTTGACCTCCCCTTGATAAGGATCCCAGGTGTCAATTTCACGTGGGAAAATACTGCGGATGGCTACTTCTTCCGAAGCCAGGCCGACAAATTCATCGCTCTCGTAGAGCACCATCGGTTTTGCCCCCATCACGTCCTTGGCCATGCCCAGCTGGTTGCCGGTGGCCACGAGGTAGGTAAATACACCGTCGATGACATCGATGGTTCTGCGCATCGCGCCTTCGAGCTCATCACCGCGGTCAATTCGATCGGCGATATAGACCGCGATCAATTCTGAGTCGCAGTTCGACATGAAACGATGGCCACGACGTTCGAGGTCGCGACGCATGGTCCAGTAATTGGTCAATTGCCCATTGTGAACCACCGACACGTCATTGAAAGGGTAAGCCCAGTAGGGATGCGCAGAGCGAATATCGACGTCCGATTCGGTCGCCATACGCGTATGACCGATCGCGTGGGTACCGACGAAGCCTTTCAAGCCGTACTGATCGGAAACCACGGTTGCATCACCGAGGTCCTTGATCAATTCCAGTGCTTTTCCGACGGACAGGATTTCAACACCGTCGAGGTCTTCGATGTAATCGATCAAACGTTTCAGATCACCATTGAATTTAAAGAGGTAACGAAACGCATACTCGGTGGCATCTTCTCTATCGATGACTTCGGCGCCCATTTCTGCCAGGCGAGTATCAACCGCAGCCTTACGCTCGATCACCAGACGATGAATATCGAAACCCGTCTTCATTTCTTCCTGCTCGGCGACCTTGAAGCGCAACACGTGCACAGCTTCATCAGGTTTGCCATAGAGTGCAAAACCGGTAGAGTCTGGCCCACGGTGCTTCAACGCCTGAAGCATCTGGGTCATCTCGCTACCGATATCGCTGGTGACACCACCTCTCCAGATTAGTCCAGCAATACCACACATAAGATAATCCTCTTAGAGTTAAAGGTACGGCTGCCGCGGCAACCCTAATTTTTAATCCCGCTGCCGGCTATGCCCGCACCGGGTTAATTTGAAACCAGCCTATGGCAAACAGTCGAGATAAGTTTCGAGATCCCAATCGGTAACGGTGTGATTGAATCTCTCCCACTCGTCGCGCTTGTAATGCTCGAATACCCTGAACATCTCACCCGGCATCGATGACTTGATGACTTCATCGTTGCGCAATTCTTCGAGTGCATCGCCCAGCGACATCGGCAATTTCTTGACATCTTTACCTGCCTCTATCGCATCGTAGATATTACGCTCTTCGGCTTCACCCGGATCGAGATTGTTTTCGATGCCATCGTCCATCGCTTTCAACAAGGCGCTACCCATCAGGTATGGGTTCACCATCGAATCAACCGAACGGTATTCGAAACGACCCGGCGCCGATACCCGCAATGCACAGGTACGGTTCTGGTAACCCCAGTCGGCGAAGATCGGCGCCCAGAAACCGGTATCCCAGAGGCGACGGTAAGAGTTAACCGTCGAAGAACCGATTGCGGTCAGGGCTCCGAGGTGCTTGATAACGCCACCGATAGAATGCAAACCGATGGGGCCCGGCGCGACCTCATCGATCGAAGGATCGGGCATGAAGGTATTTTCACCACCGACACGATAGGTGAAGTTACCTTCCATACCTGCCAGAGTTTCGTGGCCGAGCCTGTTGACCTGGTCTTCACCGCCGCGCCACAGCGACATGTTGTGGTGACAGCCCGACGCCGATACACCCATGAACGGTTTCGACATGAAACAGGCAATTAAATTATCTTCACGTGCAACCTGCGCACAGATTTGGCGATATGTAGTCAGACGGTCCGCGTTACGCAGTACGTCGTCGAACTGGGTATTCAGTTCGAGCTGGCCCGGTGCGTCTTCGTGGTCGCCCTGGATGATATCGAGACCCATTTGCACGGAATATTCGATGACTTTCATGAAGGTCGGGCGTAATTCTTCGAACTGGTCGATGTGGTAGCAATTAGGTTTGGTGACACCACCGTCGGGTTTACCATCTTCGCCACGCTTCAACCACATCATTTCCGGCTCGGTGCCGCAACGCATGTCGAGACCGTGCTTGTCCTGAAATTCGTTATGGGCACGTCGCAGGTTACCGCGACAATCCGAAGACAGCGCGCCACCCGGATTGTCGCGCTCTTCACGGTTGCGGAACAATGTGCAGTAAACCCGCCCGATACGCTTGTCCCAGGGCAATTGGCAAAAGGTTTCCGGATCGGGAATACCGATGAGTTCCCATGACTCGGCGCCGTAGCCGATGTAATCCCCGTGACGGTCGACAAACAGGTTAGCGGTTGAGCCGTATACCAACTGGAAGCCCTTCTCGGCCAGGCGTTCCCAGTGCATCGCGGGAATACCCTTACCCATGATTCGACCGGTAACCGAAACAAACTGGTAGTAAATATAATCGACACCAGTTTCTTTAATTTTTTCGCTTACCTGCTTAACCAGTTCTGCACGCCCTGGCGCTTCTACATGTGCTTCTAAATCGGTCATATCACCCTCCAAAGGATTAAGACTAAATTTCTTCTATTTTTTGGTTCTGCAGCTACTGTAATCCGGATTCTATGTTTTATTCTTCACCGAAAAATCCATCATAGCGTGCCCAGGATGTGTTCCGGGCGAACCAGACAGGCCGTCATGGTATACCCATCGGCTTCCACAAAACAAGACCTAAAATGCGTTTTTTTGTACAATCTGGGCAAAAAACATCGAAACTAATGGACCAATTATTAAAGCTGGGGCCAAAACTGTCACTGAATCAGGTTCTTGAATGGCGGTAATTAATCTCGGCACATCCTATAATTTGAATTATTTATGTTTAATTTCAATCACTTGTGTTAATTGATTGTAATTTGTCTGAATCTAATCACGCGCTTTACGAACGAAGTCGCTGCAGGACTCCTTAGATGCCAATTTTACTAATATTTTGCAAATCTGATCTGCTATTGACAATATAAGGGCTTGATTTGAACCCCTGATTGACGCATTATTGTACCAATTTAGAGTACCAGAATAATACGGCGATCCGAGGAGGAAAAAATTGAAGTCGGCATATAACGCACAGTTGGCAGCAGATACGGAAACCAATTCGATTCGAAAATCAGGCGGTAACCGGGTCGGGGTTACCACCAGCAACGTCGTCGCACAGCTGCGGCGCCGTATTCTGGAGGGCGATTATGCTTACGAAGAACGACTGCCAGCCGAACGTAACCTGGCCGAGGAGTTCGGGGTTTCGCGTGGCACCATTCGCTCCGTGTTACAAATCCTCGAACAACAACACCTGGTAACACGTCAAATTGGTAGCGGCACCTACGTGTCTCACAGGGAAATTACCAACCAGCAGGAAATATCCAGCATTACCAGCCCGATCGAAATGGTCGAAGTTCGCATCGCGATCGAACCCCAGCTAGTCAGGCTGGCGATCGCCAACGCCAGTTCGCGTGACCTTGAGCATTTGCGGGACGCATTAAGGGTCTGCGAGGCCTGCGATGGTGACTCGGAGAAGTTCGCGCGCGCCGATACTGCCTTTCACATGTCGCTGGCGCACTGCTCGAAAAATAAATTGATGTTCTGGCTGTATGAACGCATCAGTGAAGTACGCCGTCACTCGCAATGGCGCAGCATGAAATCCAAGTTGTTAACCCCGGAGCGTATAAATTACTACAATGGTCAGCATCGGACGCTGTACGAGGCAATAGCAGCTCGCGATACTGCCAGCGCTGTCAAAGTCATCAAGGATCATTTGTACGGGGTTCAGGACGATCTGCTCGAAACCGACTAGGAATCAACAACATGAACGCGCCACTATTTAACTCCCCGGTCCGGGTGCTGGAACCCGGGTTGAACACACTACCCCCCAATACTGAGCGCTATGTGGTGCGGGCGGGCGGAATTACCGCACTGGAGTTATTCGCCGGAGATGAACTCCAGGTGCTCAATCCCGAGGGTATGCAAGCAGGCGAAATTACCGTTTTCGACGCGCAGGGCAAGAGCGACATGCAAATGATTGGCACCACCGCGAATGGCAAGGCGGAGGGATTCAAAGCTATTCTCAGCGGCGACGACGCCAGTGCGATCAAACTCGAGCGAACCCTCAAATTCCGCAATATTTCGCTCGAATCAGCCGAATCTACGCGTGTATTCAGCCAAGAATCACCAGCAGGCGACGCTGTTCGCTTTACTGCAAACGAAGATATTTCCTGCGTGGTTGCTGCTCCTGGAGCGCCAATGGTGGTCGATCAGCAAAACACCCTAACCGATCTGGCCCTGCTGGTTCACCGCAAGCCACGCGATACAGACGAACGCAGAATCCGTTTACCTGATCCGCTTGCTGATCCGTTACAGGACCAGCGCATCGAGGCGCGCACCGTGTTTTCCTACGAAGTCAAGGCGGGGCAATACATCCAGATTATCGATGTCGAAGGGCGTGAATGCTCGGATTTCCAATGTTTCGACACCGCCGCGCTGGACAAAGGCCTGGAACGTTGCATCGATGCCACCAGTACGCGTCATGTGGTGGGCAAGTCCTATCCGGTACCGGGGTTACTGGCAAAATTTTATACCCAGGATTTCGAACCCCTGGTGGAACTGATCCGTGATACCTGTGGGCGTCACGACAGTTTCGGCACCGCCTGCACTGCCAAGTACTACGAAGACCTCGGTTACCCGGGACATGTCAATTGCTCGGACAACTTCAATCGCGCTCTGCAGCCATTTGGCGTTCAGCCGCGGCCTGGCTGGATGGCGATCAACCTGTTTTTTAACACCAACATCGACGACACCAACCAGATGTACTTCGATGAACCCTGGTCACGCCCCGGTGACTACGTTTTGATGCGCGCGCTCAAGGATATGATATGCGTATCATCCGCCTGCCCCTGCGATGTTGATCCAGCCAATGGCTGGAACCCAACCGATATCCACATGCGCATTTACCCGGACACAAATACATTTACCAAAGCGATGGCTTACAGAATGACTACTGACGCAGAGAAACAACTCACCAAAGAAACCGGTTTCCACCCACGCACCCTGCAACACACCCGAAATTTCACCGAGTACGCGGGCTACTGGCTCGCCAACAGTTACACCAAACATGGTGCTATCGACGAATACTGGGCCTGTCGCGAAGGCGCCGTAGTTATCGATCTGTCACCACTGCGCAAATACGAAGTGCTTGGGCCCGACGCCGAGTTGCTAATGCAAACCTGCGTCACCCGCAACATTCGTCGCCTCGCGATCGGCCAGGTAGTCTACACCGCGATGTGTTACGAAAACGGCGGCATGATCGATGACGGCACCGTGTTCCGACTCGGCCAGGATAATTTCCGCTGGATCGGCGGCAGCGACGAGAGCGGCCTCTGGTTGCGCGAACAGGCGCAAAAACTCGGCCTCGAAGTCTGGGTGCGTAACTCGACCGATCAACTGCATAACCTGCAGGTACAGGGCCCCAAAAGCCGCGACATTTTAAAACAGATTATCTGGACCCGACCGGACCAGGCCACGCTCGAAGAACTCGAATGGTTTCGCTTCTCGATTGCGCGCATTGGCGACGAACACGGCATTCCGCTCGTGGTTTCGCGCACCGGATATACTGGGGAACTCGGCTACGAAGTGTTTTGCCATCCGAAAGACGCGCCCGCCGTATGGGACGCGGTCTGGGAAGCAGGAAAAGCCTATGACCTGACGCCGCTTGGGCTAGAAGCCCTCGACATGCTGCGCGTTGAAGCGGGGCTCATTTTTGCCGGTTACGAATTCAGCGATCAGACCGATCCGTTTGAAGCCGGAATTCCCTTTACCGTGCCGCTTAAAACCAAGGAAGATGATTTCATCGGTAAGGCATCGCTAATCAAGCGTAAGTAAAATCCTCAGCGTGTGCTGTTCGGTCTTGAGCTCAGCTGCGATGAACTGGCAGCCAATGGAGATTGCGTCAACATCGGGCGTAACCAGGTTGGTGAAATCACCAGCGCGGTGCGTTCACCGATCCTGCGCAAGAATTTTGCACTGTGCCGTATCCAGGTCGAGCATAGTGAATTGGGGACTGAGGTCGAAGTCGGCAAGCTCGATGGCAAGCAGAAGCGCCTACCCGCGAAAGTGGTTGGCTTTCCGTTCTATGACCCGACCAAGTCCAGGGTGCGCGACGTCCTACCGCCCGAATAACATAGCTTCTGTCACCCCCCGCGGTAATTTAGTTTGTCATCCCGCAGTCAAGCCGCGGGATGACAGTCTGTTAACGGGATGACAATCTGTCACCAGGGAGGATTACCTGATAACCAGGCAGTTGACGTCGGTCAGGTCCAGCAGCTTACGGGAAACACTACCCATTGAAGCGGCTTTTATTTTACTGAGACCGCGAGTGCCGACAACGATCAAATCGACGTTGCGACGCCTGGCAAATCCTGCCACGCTGGTGGCCGGGTCACCGCTGCCAATGGCGGTTTGAACGTTTTTGGCGCCATCCTTTTTAGCTGTTTGTTTCGCATTCTTGAGGATTTGATCCGCCGCCAGGCGCATCAGGTCATCGCGAGCATTGAGGAAGTCTTCGAACTCGGGTGCTTCCTTGAGTTCTTCCGGTAATTGCATATCGCGAATCACGTTCAAAATCAGCAGTTCTGCTTCGTGTTGTACCGACAATCGAGCGGCGAAACTGACCGCGCGACTCGACGCCGCGGACGCGTCAGTAGCAACCAGAATCTTTTTAATCATGTATGAAAGACACCATGAAAGCCCTGAAAGGTGCGTATTAAGCCTACAACTCATTCATTTCGCAAGCATTTGTAACACTGCTGTAACATAGACGCTGTCACCTCGGGTAAGTCCGAATTCGAAAACGGCCCACCTCGCCTTAAATCAAACCGTGAAGATTGCTAAAGTTGAGATTCCAGCGGTAAACCGGTGGTGTACTTGACCTGGGTTACAGCGACGTTCGAGTTGACGTCTCTAACCTGCGGGATTTGCAATAAATGGCGCCGCAAAAACTGATCGTAGCGCTTGATGTCGCGGGTGATTATTTTAAGAAAATAATCCGCCGCGCCGGTCACCGTGTAACACTCGACCACTTCCGGGAACTGGCGCACCCGCTCCTCGAAGGTATGCAGTGACGCTTCATCATTTTGTGAAAGGCTGATGCGCGCAAAAATCACCAATCCCATACCGAGTTTCTCGGCACTAAGCAGAGCAACTTCTTTTTCGATGACACCCTCTTTTTCAAGACGGTTAATGCGGCGCCAACAGGGCGACACTGACAGGTTCACCCGCTCGGCAATCTCCGCCGCAGTCAGGGAAGCGTCTTGCTGTAACAGCGTCAGAATTTTGATATCAGTTGCGGAAAGGTCCATATAATAGAAATTATATTCCAATAATTTGCCTATTTATAGAATTTATTATCTATTAATAGCGATCTATTAGAAAATAGGCAACAAAACTCCCTGTCTGAAACACTAAAATTACAGGGTTTAGCACGCTGAACTGGTGAAGCCATGAAAGTTTCTCTCGACGACAAATACTCTCTCGACACGGGCAAGGCATTTATGACCGGCATCGAAGCACTGGTCAGATTGCCGATTTTGCAGCACCAACGTGACCTGGAACGGGGACTCAACACGGCCTGCTTCATTTCGGGTTACCGCGGTTCACCGATCGGCGGACTCGACCAGGCGCTGTGGAAAGCAAAACAATTTACCGAGGCACACAACATTCATTTCCTGCCTGGTGTCAATGAAGACCTGGCGATGACCTCGGTATGGGGCAGTCAGCAGGTCGGACTGTTTCCCGGCGCCAAATATGATGGTGTCTTTGGCCTCTGGTACGGCAAAGGCCCCGGGCTTGACCGCAGCATGGATGTGCTCAAGCATGCAAACGCCTTCGGCACCTCACCCTACGGTGGTGTACTCGCGGTCGTTGGCGACGACCACGCCTGCAAGTCTTCCACCCTACCCCATCAAAGCGACCATATGTTTATCGGCGCAACCAGCCCGGTACTCAATCCTGCCGGGGTACAGGAAGTACTCGATCTCGGTATTTTCGGCTGGGAACTGTCACGTTACAGTGGCTGCTGGGTCGGTATGAAGGCAATTACTGAAAACATGGACGCGGCGATTTCGGCGGAAATAGATCCCGGCCGGGTCAAGGTCGTGCTACCCGACGATTACGAACTCCCGGAAGACGGTGTTCATACGCGCTGGCCCGATTCGCCGATGGCGCAGGAAGAACGCCTGCAACGCCACAAGATCTACGCGGCCAGGGCCTTTGCCCGCGCCAATAATCTGAATAGCATCGAACTGGATAGCGACAACGCCCGGCTTGGCATCGTCACCACCGGCAAGTCCTACCTCGACACGTTACAGGCACTCAGCGATCTCGGCATCGATGACAGGCTCGCTGCCAAAATCGGTATTCGCTTATACAAGGTCGGCATGAGCTGGCCGCTGGAACCCGTCATGACGCACAAGTTTGCCGAGGGACTGGAAGAAATCCTCGTGGTCGAGGAAAAACGTAGCGTGATTGAAGACCAGCTCACCGGTCAACTCTATAACTGGCCGGTTGACCGGCGACCGCGTGTAGTCGGCGAATACGATGAAGATCGCAACCTGCTGGTCACCAATCTCGGCGAACTGACACCCGGTATGATCGCCCGTGTTATCGCGGCACGAATCGCCCGCTTTTTCGATAGCAAATCGATCCAGCAGCGGCTCGCCTTCCTTGAGACCAAGGAAGCGGCACTTGCCAGGCCGCGTAACCGAGCCGAGCGCAAACCCTGGTACTGTTCGGGTTGCCCGCACAACACCTCGACCGTGGTGCCTGAAGGCAGCAGGGCATATGGCGGCATCGGCTGTCACTACATGGCAACCTGGATGGACCGAGGCACCGAGACTTTTACCCAGATGGGCGGAGAAGGCGCCACCTGGCTCGGCCAGGCGCCGTTTACCGAAACCCAGCACGTGTTTCAGAATCTTGGTGACGGCACCTATTTCCATTCCGGGTTGCTGGCCATCCGCGCCGCGGTCGCCGCCGGCGTCAACATTACCTACAAGATTCTCTACAACGATGCGGTCGCCATGACCGGCGGGCAACCTGTTGATGGTTCCTTGTCGGTCGCGCAAATCGTAGATCAACTGCGCGCCGAAGGCGTCAGGCGGATTGCAGTGGTGTCCGATCAGCCGCAGCAATATCGCAACAGTAACTTCTCCAATTACGACGGACTTTCGATCTCGCATCGACAACAGCTGGAGTCGATCCAGTGTGAATTGCGCGATACCAGGGGCTGTACCGCGTTGATATATGCGCAGACCTGCGCTGCAGAAAAGCGGCGTCGACGCAAGAAAGGCACCCTCGAAGATCCGCCGAAGCGCGTATTCATCAACGACGCGGTTTGTGAAGGCTGCGGTGACTGCGGGATCCAATCAAACTGCCTGTCGATCCTTCCCAAACCAACACCCCTGGGCCGCAAGCGTGCTATCGACCAAAGCGCCTGTAACAAGGATTATTCCTGTGTCAGGGGATTCTGCCCGAGCTTCGTCACGGTGCACGGTGGGCAGTTACGCAAACGCGAGGCGCTGGCTGAAGCGACCGATTGGGCCCTGCCTGAAGAGCCGCAAAGAGTATCGATCGATGGGCCATTCAACATCCTGATTACCGGAATTGGCGGCACCGGAATACTGACCGTCGGCTCCATCCTGGGAATGGCTGCGCACATCGAGCAGAAAGGCGTATCGGTGCTCAATCAAACCGGGCTGGCACAAAAGTTCGGTGCCGTGACCGGGCACGTGCGCGTGGCCGATACCCAGCAACAGATTCATTCGGTGCGAATTCCCGCCGGCGAAGCGCACTTGCTACTGGGCGCCGATCTCGTGGTATCGGCCGCCGATGATGCGCTGGCCAAGTTGAATCGGAAACACTCGCATGCCGTGATCAACAGTCATCTGTCGCCCACCGCCGATTTCACACGAGACCCGGATGCATCGTTCCCGATTGTCGATATGGAACAGGCGATCGCCGGCGAACTTGAAACCGGGCATAGCCACTTCGTGCGCGCAACCATGCTGGCAAACCGTCTGCTGGGTGACGCGATCTACGCCAATTTCTTTTTACTGGGCGCCGCTTATCAAAAAGGATTAATACCGCTCAGCGCTGACTCGATCAGCGAAGCCATTGAATTGAACGGCGTCGCAATCGAGCAAAATCGGCAGGCCTTCCTGTGGGGGCGTCGCTATGTCGTTAACGCTGCTGCCGTGCTTGACGAAGCAGGCCTCGCAAACGAGTACAAGGTCCCTGAAACTGATGAATCCCTGGACGATGTCATCGCCTACCGCAGCGCGTTCCTGGTCGACTACCAGGATCAGGCCTACGCCGATCGCTACCTGCGCCTGGTGGAACGGGTACGCAATTTTGAACAGGGGCCGAACCCGCAAAAGACTGGTACCAAACTGCCGCTGACCGAGGCGGTCGCGCACAGCTACTTCAGCCTGCTGGCCTACAAGGATGAATATGAAGTGGCGAGGCTGTACAGCAATGGCGATTTCGAGCAGTCACTGGCGGCACAATTCGAAGGTGACTACCGACTGCGCTTTCACCTGGCCCCGCCCCTGTTGGCAAAGCGAGATCCGCATTCCGGAAAATTGCTGAAGCGCGAATTCGGCGGCTGGGTGCTGCCGTTGTTCGGTTTGCTGGCGCGCTTCAAAAACCTTCGCGGCAGCACGCTTGATATCTTTGGTTATACCGCCGAACGCAAACTGGAACGCGCTTTAATAACGGATTACGAGCGGGATATCGATCAAGCACTTGATCAAATAAATCCGCAAAACCTTGACGTCGCGGTTGAGATCGCAAACCTGCCCATGGAAATGCGCGGATTCGGGCACGTCAAACAGGCGAATATCGAAAAGGTTAACCGGCGACGTAACACGCTGTTGCAAAAGCTTGCCGGCAAAGACCTTGCGGTTGAAGTCTTCAGTCCTTGACCCACCCCTGCAATAAGCACTAAGTTGGGACTTTTCCCGATTCAGCAGGAACCAGGCCACAACGATGACAGCAAGGTATCGAATTCCGATCACCGCGATCACCGTGTTCGGCGCGAGCAGCCTGCTTGCGCTCAGCGTGGGTATCGTGCTTTATCTCGGCTTTAGCCAGGCCGCAGAAAGCACTCGCCAGCTCTGGGCTGACCAGGGCAAAACGTTAATCGACGCGATGGAACAAAGCCTCGATGAACGCCTTAAGCCGATTACCGAGCAGGCGCGCTGGGTCGCCCGTGACATCAAGGATTTGAAAGATCTGTCTTCCTTCGATGACTATATCTACGGCTCGCTCGCGGCAACACCACAGGTGGCGGGAGTCGCACTTATCCAGGCTAATGGCAAGGGCCGACGCTGGCATCGCGAGGAACGGGTCGCGCTAACCGAAGACTGGTCGCAAAAGCCCTGGTTCCAGGATTATCTCAAACAGGTAGAAGCGGCAGATTCGCCCGCCTGGAGAGAACCGATCTTTACCGATACGGTAGACTCGTCGACCCTGCTGCACGATATTCCCCTGCATAATGCCGATGGCGAGTTTATTGGTATTTTTGCGCAGATCGTTACCGTTCGTGAATTATCCACTTTTCTCGCCCGGGATCATACCGATACCGGCGTAACACCGTTTATTTTGTACAACCGCGAATACGTTCTGGCCCATCCTGGCATAATTAGCGGCAGTGAGCAGCAGCCGCTGCCGCAGCTCGACGAATTTGGCGACCTGGTGTTGAAACGCATCTGGTCGCCCGATGAAGAAGCGTCATTTATCTCGGCCGCGCTCGAGGACACCCAGGCCAGCGGCATATTCTGGGGCGACGATTTCTATCTTTTCCTTTATCGCGAAATCGAGCGTTATGGCCCCGCCCCCTGGACCATCGGTGTCCATCTCAATACCAGCCTGCACTCCCATGATCTGAGAAATAATATACTCAGGTCGCTGGTTGCTGGCCTCGCGGTTTTGCTGCTCGCGATCATTGCGTCGATCATCGTCGGTCGCCAGGTCAGCAGGCCGGTAAAGGAAATCGTAAACGCCGCGAATACGGTCGACGCGGGCGGTCTCGACGATGTCGAGCCCATGGGTGGCAGCTATATTAGGGAACTCGACGATGCCAGCAGGGCGTTCAACAACATGGTCAAGGGATTACGAGAGCGCCAGGTAATTCGCGACACGCTGGGACGTTTCGTGCCGGAAAAGGTGGCCAGTTCACTATTGGCCGGCGGCGGCGCGATTCCGGTGCAGCAAACCGAGGCCACGATCCTGTTTTGCGATATCGAGTCCTTCACCCAGCTCACCGAAGCGCTGGGGCCAGTCAAAATAGTCGATGTTCTCAATGCTTATTTTTCAGCCATGGTTGAGATACTCGAACAAAAAGGAGGCGTGGTTACCCAGTTCCAGGGTGATGCAATCCTGGCAACTTTCAACGTTCCGATTGCAGATGATAACCATGCCCGTAACGCCGTCCACGCCGCACTGGAAATGCTGAACACGGTAGCCGCCAACGAGTATGAAGGCGAAAGGCTCAACATTCGTATTGGCATCAATACCGGCCAGGTGGTTGCCGGGGCCATCGGCGCTAAAGGACGCCTGAACTACACGGTTCACGGCGATGCGGTTAACCTTGCAGCCCGACTCGAGGCGCTGAACAAGGAATACGGTACCCGTTTAATAATCTCGGAGTCGAGCGCCGCCTCGATCGATGATGTCGAACTATCCAGGATTGGTGAAGCCACGGCGCGGGGTCAGACCCAATCGATCGACCTTTACACCATCGACTCACCCACCACTAAAATTTAACCCAGGTAGCACCCATGAGTAACCAGTCACCCAAGATGAAATCCATGTTCGGCGGCACCCCGAGTGGCGGTTTTTTTGATCTGCCGCTGCAAAGCCCCGGCGACACCGGGGTTGCCGACATTGTCCTGATGGGTGTACCTGCCGCAACCCCTTATGCAAGTGTCGGCAACTACTGCGCCGAGGCTCCGGATGCAATTCGCGGCGCCTTCGGCTGGCCCGGGGTGTTGGGACATCATGATTTCGACATCGACGGTTATCTGTTACCAGACGGTATCAAGGCCATCGACTGGGGCAATCTCGACTATAGCGAAACCGACTTCGCCACCAATCGCGACTCGATTCGCGATTACGTCAGTAAGATACTTGCCGCTAAGGCGATACCACTGGTTCTTGGTGGTGACGACTCGGTTCCTATTCCGGTACTCGAGGCTTACCGCGAACAGGGTCCACTGACCATTTTGCAACTCGACGCGCATATCGACTGGCGGGATGAGGTCAATGGTGAAACTATGGGGCTTTCGAGCAATATGCGCCGCGCCTCCGAGATGGGCTGGATCGAGAATATCATCCAGGTCGGTGCACGCGGCATCGGTAGCGCTCGCCCGCAGGATCGGCAGGACGCGCTCGACTGGGGGGTACAGTTTTTTCCGATGCGTGCCGTGATACAGAACGGAATCGACGCCATCATCGATTCAATTCCTGAAAATTCGAATCTCTATATCGCACTCGATATCGATGTTATGGACCCTGCGGTAGTGCCCGCGGTGATCGGTCCGGCGCCAGGCGGATTTTCATACTGGCAAATTCTCGAAATTTTTGAGGCCGTAGCAAAGCGCGCGCGGATTGCCGGCTTTAACCTGGTCGAATTGATGCCTGGCGCCGATGTCGGCGGTCGTGGCGCTCTAGTCGCGGCTCGCCTGGTTGCTATGATCATGGGCCTGGCGGCGCGGCAAATCCATCAGCGCGATTACTGAATAGCCAAATTCAAGAGCCGGGGCCAGTCAGCCGGACCGATCCGGCCGACCAAATGAAAACCGTCCTTGTCGTCTGGCCGGAACACGACGCCCTCGCCTTCGGCTGGATATACCGGCGTCGATGCCTGGGAATTGCGGGGCATGACGGCCTAGGCAAGCTCCTGTTGGCGCGCTTTGACGAAATCGGCCATGCTGTTGAATTCCCACTCGATCGTGTATTCCCCCGCGGGCGGCGCCGTCGCACCGTAACCCTCGGTATCATGGCGACGGTTGATCCAGACCTTGGTCATGCCCACACTGGTTGCGGGCACCATGTCGTGCGTCAGCGATTGCGCAACGTGCAGAATCTCGTGTGGCAGGATACCGAGATCGAGCCTGGCGTTTTCAAACATGAACTCGAAGTTACGCAGGTTGGGCTTGTAACAGCCGATATCCTGCGCGGTGTAAATCGCATCCCATTCGATTTCTAGTCGTGCATTACTGCCCATGTAACTGATACGATCGCAGTTGGTCACGGTCGCCATCAGGTAATGCTGACGTAAATAATTCAGACTTGCAGCCGAATCTTCAAACTCGGGCCAGTGTTTGACCGAACGACCAAATGTTGCGGCTTCTTCATCACTGATCTTGATCTGCCATTTTTTTGCGATCGCGCGACTCACCTCGGCAAGCACCGAACTGTAGACCTGGGTTGGATTGCTGGCTTGCTGCTGCATTTCGTATTCTGCAAACAGTTCCAGTACTTCATCACGACTCAGCTTAAGCGGCAATTTATCGAGCAACGGCTCCAGTGCGTTGTATATACCGCTTTCCCAGTCGATCAGGGTACCGTAGGTATCGAAGGTCAGCATTTTAAAATCGGATAATTTCATGATTGCTCCATATTTATCGTCGGTCTTGCTTGATTCGACCGTAAATTTACATTCACAGAAAACAGCGACTATGTTAAATAATATGCTCCCGATCAGCTAGCGCTAAAGGCACACAAATATTGAGCGATACCCTTCCACAAATACGAACCTTTCTCGAACAGACAGGCCGGCCTTTCGAGGTCCTGCCCTGCGATCCGGAACTCGCCGATACGGCCATGATCTGCGAACACTATGGCGTGGCGCTCGCAAAGCGAGAATCATCCGGAACTGCATGAAGTTGCCTCCTAACCAACAACGCACGGCCCGAATTAAGAGGTCTGCAACAAGCTTCGGTTATACTCTCGATATTTGATAAGCTGATACTGACTGATGCCCGGGCCGTTCCAAATCCTCGTTAACCGGTTGCTCAAGGTTGAGCCCGAAGAAATCCGCTCTGTTGCCCTGTCGTTCCTGTTTGTTTTCATGTTAATGACTGCTTACTACGTGCTCAGACCAGTGCGTGACGCGATGTCGAGCGACTGGACCGACGCCGAGTTGAGTTGGCTGTGGACGCTGAACTTTTTCATTAGCGCAGGCGCCGTGGTGTTGTATGGATTTGTCGTATCCAGGATCAACCTGAAGCGACTGGTACCTGGTGTTTACATCTTTTTTGCCGGATCCTTCCTGTTGTTCTATCTCGGTACCCGATGGTTTGATGACACCGGAACAATCGATAAAGCCTTCTACGTATGGGTCAGTTTTTTTGCGTTGTTTCACATCTCGGTATTCTGGAGCTTCATGTCTGATATCTACTCCAGGTCGCAGTCTAAACGACTGTTCGGTTTGCTGGGTGCGGGCGCGAGTATCGGTGCCATAGCAGGACCATCGATTCCTGTCTTGCTGGGCGATATTCTTGGTGTCTACAATCTTTTGTTTATCGCCACACTGATATTGTTGCTAATTGTTCCGATTATTTACTTACTTGATAAATCGAGGAACACAGAGCATCGCAACAGGGACATTGACACTGTTCCGGTTAAATCAATTGGTGGAGATTTTTTAGGCGGCTTCGTCGATTTCTTCAATCATCGCTTTTTGCTCGGGATCGGGCTGTTTATCCTGCTCTATACGATGATGAGCAGTTTCGTCTACTTCGAATTGAAGAACGTCATGGTTGAATACGATCGCGCAACCCGCTCGCAGTACTGGGGAATGATGGACCTGGTCGTCAACTCGCTGGCCATATTTACCGCCCTGTTCGCCACCAGCCGACTGGCGACCCGGTTCGGGCTTGCGGTAACCCTGGCGCTGGTGCCGGTTATCATGATTTTTGGCTGGATCGCGATCGCAATTGCCCCGGGACTCGCATTATTAATCGGCTTGCAGATCATCCGCCGCGCCGGAAACTACGCGATTACGCGGCCGGGGCGGGAAATGTTATTCACTGGGGTAGGTCGCGAAACCCGTTTTAAAACCAAGCCGGTGATTGATATTGTGGTCTATCGAGGTGGCGACGTATTGGCTGGCTGGACTTATACGGGACTCGCCCAGGGTATCGGCCTTGGCCTCGGTGCGATCGCATTGGTCGCCGCCCTGATAGCGATGTGCTGGACCCTGGTTGCCATTTTTCTCGGCACTCGTTTTGAAAGAAAAAGTAACAGCACGGAGTCATCGGGCACCGTGCTTGCGGAGACATCAAATGAGTAGACTGAAACACGGCTTAACACGCCGTCATTTTTTAAAATCAACCGGCGCCGCATCGCTGCTGTGCTCGCTCGTACCCGAATACCTCGTTGCCGCGGATGCCGGGGTCATCAAGAAAGCGATCCCGTCCTCTGGTGAACGTTTATCCGTGATCGGCCTC
Organism: uncultured Gammaproteobacteria bacterium; assembly: GCA_964196225.1. Lineage (GTDB taxonomy): Bacteria > Pseudomonadota > Gammaproteobacteria. The sequence continues at coordinate 28,588 of CAXMSP010000096.1, forward strand.
GGGACTTCGCGAACGTTTGACGTTGACAGCACGACCGCTGCAAAGTCGCACCTGCTCGAAGTCATGCAGGCATTTATTGATAACGGCGGTCAGTTGGTCGATTCGTCGCCGATGTATGGCAGTGCCGAAGCGGTAACCGGTGCGTTGTTAGAGCGGATTAGCAATAAGCAGAATCTCTTCACTGCAACCAAGGTATGGATCAATGGTAAACGCGAGGGCATCGACCAGATGGAGCAGTCGATGCGTCGACTGGGCGTCGATAGAATTGACCTGATGCAGATACACAACCTGCGCGACTGGCAAACCCACATCGAAACGCTGCTCGAATGGAAAGCCGAAGGGAAGATACGCTATATCGGCATCACGACCTCCCATGGTCGTGACCACGATGAACTCGAAGAAATCCTGCAGCAGTTGCCGCTCGATTTTGTTCAATTCAGCTACAACATCCTGGACCGGGATATCGAACAACGGTTGCTGCCGATTGCCGCTGAAAAGGGAATCGCAACCCTGATCAACCGTCCTTATCAACGCGGCGGGTTGTTCCGTAAAGTTCGGGGGAAATCCTTACCCGAGTGGGCATCCGAGTTCGATTGCGCCAGTTGGGGCCAGTTTTTCCTGAAATATATCGCCTCTCATCCCGACGTTACCTGCGTTATCCCGGCCACCTCAAAGCTCAAGCACATGATTGACAATATGGCAGCGGGATACGGGCGCCTGCCTGACGAGGCAACAAGAAGGCGTATGATAAAAACTATCGAATCGTTTTGATTGTTGCGGCAACGGATCCAACAATGAGTACAACAGGAGGCTGGGACTGGGACAAGGCATTGCAGGAAATGCCCGGGCGATGGACGCAGGTGGCTGACGAACTATTCTCGTTCAGTCATGAAATGCACAATCACGGTTGCCGTTCCGTTTATGATCTCGGATGCGGTGCAGGACGACACAGTGTTTTTCTCGCGCAACAAGGGTTCGCGGTAAGCGCTGCCGATGTTTCACCCAGTGCGATCGAAAAAACGCGCGCAAACCTGCAACAAGCGGGAACTGAGGCAACCCTGTATCAGATCGATATGACCGAGTGGCCGTTTAGCGACGGGCAATTCGATGCGGTGGTCGCGTTTTACGTTGTCTACCACGCCCACCGAGCCGAAGTCGAAACCATACTCGATCAGATCAATCGAGTACTGAGCCCGGGAGGACTGTTTTTCATCACTTTAAAATCGACCCGTGACGCGCAATGCGGCCACGGGGAACAGCTGGCGCCATTTACCTGGGCGCCGACCTCGGGTCTGGAGAAAGGCATTGCTCACTACTATGCCGACGAAGCCGAGGCCAGGCGACTGATGCAGGACTTTGATCTGATATCGATGGTACACAAACAGGAGTTGCCGGTGTCGGGCAAAAGCGAAAGGCACCGGGCACACTGGGTAATCCGGGCCAGGAAAAACTTTGAATGAGGATACCAGGGCGTTGCTTACGCGAGGGATCGAAACCCATTGCGGGCGACAACCCCCTGCTTTTCCTCAGGCTATTTACGCAGCGTAACGCCACGTATTTTACGTAACTGTCTGATTTCGCTGCCGATGTCTGATAAAGCATGATCTTGAGAAAGTGCCGTGTTTGTCGCCATTTAAATGCTCCAGCCCAGTCGCAGGCCTTCGAGTACGGCTTCTTCAACGGTGCGAGGTGAGACCGCGTCACCAATGCGCGATACCGTCAAGCCGTCGATTGCGTCAATCCAGTCGCAGTCTCGGTTGGCCTGTGATGCATAACAACTGACGATCGTATCGACACCCTCGCAGACGATGGCTTCGCCTCCGGTCATATGCTGAAAAAAAACACTGCCATCTACACCACCATAAAAACGTGCATAGGGGATCATCTCGACTCCGAGCTGGTGTAATACGCCGATCCACTGGTCACGCACGATGGCCTGGATCGATTCACCGGCAACACAGCCTCCCGATAGCAGGCGTACGTAATGCCCCTCACGCGCGAGTTTTTCTGCTACGCCAAGCCCCGCCCAGTCACAGGACCAGTCGGCTATGACCACGTTCTTGCCGGGTTGTCCCTCGCCGCGAATGACCGACCAGGCGTCGATAATCTCGATACCCTCCACTTCGACCTCGGGTAACCGGGTATTGGCGCCGGTCGCAATAACAACATGATCCGGCGCAATGTCACGCAGTGCGGAATCATCGATCTGCGAATTCAAGATCACACTGACACCCGCCTGCCTGAGCTCCTGCTCCAGGTTGGTGGTAACACCACCGAACTCGGCTCGGCCCGGTAGGGCCTCGGCGAGGTTTACCTGCCCGCCCAGGCGTGCGTTTTTTTCATGCAGCTCGACCTGGTGACCGCGCTCGGCCGCAATCACCGCAGCTTTCATACCAGCCGGGCCGCCACCGATCACGAGAATCTTTTTAGCAAACCCCGTCTGCTCCATTTTCCCCAGTTCCCGCTCACGACCACTGACCGGATTCTGGATACAAGACACCGGAAAATGGGCCAGGCGATGCCCGACGCAGGCCTGGTTACAGCCGACGCAGGCGCGAATGTCGTCGACTTTGCCGCTTGCCATCTTGTTGACGAATTCGGGGTCGGCGATTAAGGCGCGCGCGAGACCGACCATGTCCGCCTTGCCCGTGGTCAGGACTTCATCGGCCAGTTGAGGTTGGTTAATCCTGCCGGCCACCAGTATCGGTTTGGTCACCGCCTGTTTCAGCTGAGCGGCATCGTCGGCGACAAATCCCTGTGCCACGGACATCGGTGGAAATACATGGATCCAGCCATCGGGAGCGGATGAAGATCCGGAAATCACGCTGAAATAATCGACATGTCCATCGGCTTCGAGGGTTCGACAAATTTCGATCATATCCAGTGCCGGCAATCCCTTGTCAGTTTTCTCATCGAGGGTTACGCGCACTCCCAGTGTCTTGTTTGAGCCGATCCGGGCTCGACTACGGGAAATGATCTCGCGCAGAAATCGCATGCGACCCTCGGCATCGCCGCCGAATTCATCGTTGCGACGATTGGTCTCGGGATTAAGAAACTGCGGAATCAGGTAACCCATGCTGGCGAGTATCTCGACCCCGTCCAGGTCTGCCTGCGCAAGACGCCCGGCAGCGTCGGCATAACTCTCGATAAATTCCCACACCATCTCATTGGGCATCGGCACCGGCACCACGCGGTAACGTTCGTCCGGTACATCGGAGGCCGAGTAACTCAGGGGCCTCGAGCCATCATGGCTGAGCCGAACGCCCCGCCCGGCATGAAACAGTTGCCCGAATACCGGTGTCCCTTCAGCGCGGCAACTCTGCGCAAGTCGGTTCAGTCCTTCAATGATTCGATCGCTGCCGGCATACAGAAACGACTCTTCAAATCCGTAACTCGGATGCACCGTCATCCCTTCCATAATGATCAACCCGACGCCGCCACGCGCGCGACTCCTGTGGTAGGCAATCAGGTCATCGGTAACGACACCCTGGTGACTCAACGAGGTCCCGTGAGGCGGGTTGAATATCCGGTTACGAACCCGGGTTGGGCCCAGGTCCAGCGGCTGCAGCAGTTGCTCGTACATAAACGGGCTCGAATAGAAAACGCTTGATAAAATGAAAAATTATCACTAAATTTTCATCGATGCAAAATAGCTGTTTATAAATTTCATCCTAATGCCCAGATTGAGTGCAGCGCAACAACAGGTTCAGAGCGATTTTCTGCAACAGGTTGACGATGGCCGCCTCGACAAATCGGTCGCCGAGGGCTCGGGGTTGCCCAATCTCGCCTATACCTGCCCTGACTTCTACGAACTGGAACAACAGACCGTGTTTCGCGATAACTGGGTATTTGCCGGGTTCGCACATCAGCTTG
>CAXMSP010000097.1:0-6462 GCA_964196225.1 uncultured Gammaproteobacteria bacterium
TGCTATGGGAGAATGGAGTTCTTGAGCTCAGGTGGGGGGTTGCATCTTGAGCACAAGTCAAATGACCATCGTTGATGAGACGAAGGCGACATACCCGTCGTATGCGAATGGACGAATCTTATTCTATGCGATAGACGATCAGCGTAAATGGGAGGGATACTGGGTACAAGATGGGGCTGATTATTGTGTAAACAAGAAGGACGGAAGCACCTACTGGGGTGCGGTGACATTTCAATTTAACGATACTTACACCAAATGGAAAGGAGAATACGACGAGTGTGGGGTAGGTAGAAAATTCCCGTGGGACGGCGTCCGACAGTGAGCGCTTGAGATAGGCTTGATGCCAAAGACAAAGGTCGATTTCCGCTTTGGGTCGGAAGCCGACACTGAAAAATTCAATCTGAGCGTCTCTTGTTGGCCGAAGAACGACACTGGTGAAGTGATTTTCAGTGTCTCCTTTGGAGAAAGCAGACGCTCGGAAGCCAGAGGAATTACTTTGAAATCGGCAGCTCCTGAAATAATACTGGTCATACTAACTTTCAATTCACGTTAATTGCTCAAGGAGTTTTTTGGCTTTAATTAAGTCCGGAGTGTCCAATCCTTCCGTGAACCATTCATAAATAGGAGTAAGAATTTTGCGGGCCTCAGCTTCCCTGCCTTGTGCCTTCCAAATACCGGCAAGATCAGTTGCAGCTCGAATTTCGAGTGACTTTGCTCCCTGATCGGTGGCTATATTGAGAGCCTGCTTGAACCTTGCTTCTGCTCCTTGTATGTTGTTGGAATCCTGGCTGAGAATCGCTTTGCCGAAGAGTAAATGGATTCCTGCTACCCAAAAGCGCTCGCCTGTTTGCTCGGCCAATTGAAGAGCGTTCTCAATTGTGCTTAAAGCCTGGTGTGTCTCGCCACCGTTGAGATGGACTTCTGCGAGAAGTGCAAGGAAGCATGACCGCCATGGCTTAGGAGATGTTGTTTCGAGATTCTCAAGGCCCTGTAGTAGCAATCGTAAGCCATCTTTGTAGGCTAGTTGCGTGCCTGCACTCCATCCTCCTATCACGCGTCCGTATCCTAACCATAGTTCGCTACGAAGATGCTCGGACAACGACATTATTTCTGCCGCGTACTCTCCAGCCTCTTGTGGATTAGATTGTATTGCTGCCGGATTTGCCCCAGCGAACGTCAACGCGTATGCCAGACTAGGCGTGTGATTAATTCTTCGAGCGTAGTCGAGAGCCTCTGTTGTTGTCTTCTTCGCCTGGTCAGGATATCCGCAAAGCGATTGGAGAATTGCGCGGATACAAAGCGCAGCTACACGGGAATCGTGGGCGTAGAGAAATTTAAGCCCTTTATGTTTTTCGGGGTCATATAATCCGAGCACTTTATCGATATGAGTCCTGGAAACAGTGAACTCTCCGAGATACAAGGAAACCCAACCCATGATACGATGTCCTTGCATTATGACTTCGACATCCTGAAGCTGTTCACCCAGACGTAGTAGCTCAGCGGCCTTTTCTTGAGCGCTCTGAAGGTGGCCTAATGAGAGCTCGTACATGTATTCGCCGTTTAGTACAGGGAGCATCTTCCTGGTTTCACCCAATAAGGTGCACAGCTCGCGAACTCGTGTATAGGTCGCAGCGGTGTCCTTCGAGCCCCAGCCCCTGGTCGTCATCAACGGACTACAAAGGGCTGATTGAAAGTCGAGTTCTTGCTGCGCACGTTGGGTCGATTCTGGCAACTCGAGCACGACCACAAGCCCTGCTTTGAGATGACCGACTGCCTCGAGATTGGCCGAGTGTTCGGCGGCCATTTGACCCGCTTGCAACCAATACTTGATCGCGTTCTCCTTGTTATCTGCCCTGGTGTAATGATGCGCAAGCAGCTCGGGTTGTGACTCGCTGGTTTCAGGGAACAGGTCCAGCAGCGCCTGGGCGATGCGCTCATGTAAAATTTTGCGTGTACTGTGTAGTAGGCTCTCATACGCTGCTTCCTGGACCAACGCATGCTTAAATATGAAGCTCGAGACCGCACTGCTGCCTTGACGGAAAACGAGGCCGCTATCAATCAATTCATCCAACGCCTCATCGAGTTCCGACGACAGAAGATCGGATACCGACTCGAGCAAACTTCGCGGATACTCTCGACCGATCGCAGCACCAATCTGGGCCACCGATTTACCCTTGGCCAACCGGTCGAGTCGTGCCATCAGTGAATCATGCAAGGTTGCGGGTATCGCCAAGTCTGAGAGAGTGCCTGATAGCGTATATTGGTTTGATTCTTCGGTTAACAAGTCAGAATCCAGGATGGTTTTGGTGAGTTCCTCAACGAATAGCGGCACTCCATCGGTCTTCTCGATAATCTGTTGTTGCACGGCTTCGGGGAGTGATTTCCCATGAGTGACACTGTTCACCATCATCAACGCGAGATTACGGGTAAACCGGTTTAGTGTGAGCGTGGTAACGTGGGTATCCCCGCTCCAGGAAGGCGAAAACTCGGGCCGGAAGGTAATCACCGCAAGTACCGGCATCCGTTGTAGCCTAGCAATCGTGAGTTCCAATAGTTCGAGAGAGCTCGGATCTGCCCAATGTACATCCTCGAAGATAAGTAGCAGCGGTTGGGTGCGGCTCAATTCCTCCAGTCGAGATACCAGTGCCTCAAGCGTTTGCTCTTTTTGTTGCTCAGGGGTTATCTCGAGCGCCGTGTAGCGACCTTCGGTCGGGATAGACAATAGCGTTGCATATAATGGGGTGACCGATTCTGTATCGGTTGGCCCAAACAGTGATTCGAGCTTCTCGAGCTTGACCCTGGGCGAGTCCCCGGGATCGAACCGGGCCGTACGCTCGAGCTGTTCAATGACCGGATACAGCGCGCTGTTGGTGTGGAAAGGCGAGCACTGGTAATGCAGACTCGCTGGATCATCCCGGGTTACTCGTTCGTGCAGGGTTTCGGTAATACGCGACTTACCGATCCCGGCTTCACCGCATAACAAGACTACCTGACCATCGCTTTCCTTTGCCTGCTCCCAGCGCTCGACCAACAATCCAATCTCTTGCTCACGGCCAACCATCGGAGTCAGGTCACTTTGATGTGCTGCCGCGAAGCGGCTTTTGGCCGCAGTAGATGCAATTACGCGCCAGATCTGTACCCGCTCGGCAATGCCTTTGAGATGATGGCCCCCCAGATTCTCGTATTCAAATCGACCCGTAACTAGTGCCTGGGTACCAGGTCCTATCACTACTGCATTGCGTGAAGCCAGAGCCTGTAATCGCGCCGCGAGGTTCGGCGTCTCCCCAACCACAGCGCTTTCCTGTGAGGCAGCTTCCCCGATAATGTCGCCCACGACCACAGGGCCCGTAGCAATTCCAACGCGCACAGCCAGTTCGATATCCTGCGCATCCCCGACGGAAACATCGAGACCTGCCACCAACTCGACTACGGCAAGACCTGCGTGAACCGCGCGTTCGGCGTCATCCTCGTGGGCTTGTGGGAATCCGAAATAGGCAAGCACACCGTCACCCATATAACGGGCGACATACCCTTCATAGCGCTCGATGGCCGCCTTGCAGGCGTCCTGGTAAGCTCGGTTGATTTCGCGTAAATCCTCCGGGTCGAGTCGTTGTGACAGTTCGGTCGATCCTATCAGGTCGCAAAACATCACGGTGAGTTGTCGGCGTTCGGCTTTATCTTTGAGGGTGATAGTGGCAGTTGCTGCCGATCCGGTCTGAACCAATGTCTCGATGGCACCGATAATCTTCTTCCGATGACCAAGTGAGCTGATCCCGAGTTCCTTCAGGTCGATATCCGTCAATTGTGGCAGGAGTTGGACGTCGATATCGTTATCGATGAAGTTCGAGGCATATTGACCAAGACCTAGCAGTTTCAACCACTCAGAGACATGATCCGGTATCATTAGTCCTCTCGATTCTTCCGAAGTGACAGTTTATCAAAAGCGATCCGCTCATGTATTCGGAAATTATGGAAAGCCAGCATTCGAACGAATACAAATTCTACGAGTGTCTCAGTTGGGTCGTTAGCAGCCGCTGATAAACGGATTCTGAGCGTCTGCTTTGGCGAATTTATTGCTGATGGCTAGCGCTAGATCCGAAGTTTAAAAATTTCCCTCTCCCTAACCAGGAAATTTCCGCAAAGCAGACACTCAATTTAAGGAAATGAGCGGCAATCTTCGGCCAAAAGCAGACTCCCATGCGATCAGGGGATACCTGCCTTGGCGGCAGATTCCACGATCAATTCGATATCCTGTGGCCGCCGGTAATAGTCGAAAATATTAGAATAATACGCCTGGTTTTCCCAGGGCCTTACCGTTAGCCTGATATCAATCAGCCCCTGTGCCGCTTCCCGGTTATTTAAAGCGCCATGAATAAACACGGTGAAGTTTTTGATGTCCTCCACGTTACCCTCGTGCTCGGCATCCGCGAGCGCATTTTCGTACTCACCAAGAAAGAAATAGATGCGTGCGCGCTCACCGTAGTAGGCGGTGGGTGGTGTGCTGTGCCGGTCGATCGCGCGGTTGATCGATTCAAGTGCCCTGGCATGATTACCGGCATAGGATAAAACCGTGGCCAGATCCGAGTGCAATTGGGGATTGGCTGGATTGATTTTGACTGCGTTTTCAACTGATGCGATACCGATATCATGGGAACCGGTCAACGCCTGCAGCAAACCAAGAATCGCCAAAGCCTCGTCGTTGGCGGGGTCCAGTTCCAGCGCTTTGCCGGCATTTTCGTAAACCAGTTTTTTCCATTCGGTAGTTTCCTTGTCTTCGCGATCACCGAGCTGCCAGTTGCCAAGGGCTTCGCGCGCGAGGCCCGTGTAAGCGACGATAAACTGCGGGTCGAGTTCAATTGCTTTGCGATAGAATTCGACAATCCGGGAACTGCCTTTCGATCCCCGTCGATTAAGCCGACGATGCTCGGCGCGCAGAAAATAGTCGTAGGCTTCGAGATTGGTCGTTCTGCGTTTGGAAACCTTTTTTTGTTGCGATTCTACCCCCAGGTTTTTCAGAATTTCGACGATGATTTGATCCTGCAGGGAAAAAATATTATTGATATCGTCGTCGAAACGGTATGACCAGACCTCCCGGTTGCTTTGCGCATCGACCAGTTGCACGTTGACCCGAATTTCCTCGAGGTTCTGCCGCACGCTGCCTTGCACTAGGTAACGGACATTTAATTGCCGCGCAATGTTTGGCAGCGAAGTTTCGGAATCCTCGTACTGAAAGCTCGAATGCCGCGGGATCACCTGCAATTCCTTGACGTTGGATAAATCGGTAATCAAATCGTCGGTCAGGCCATCTGCAAATACCCCCTGTCCCGGGTCGTTGCTTCGATTCTTGAACGGCAGGATCGCAAGCGACGAAGCAGCCGGCGTAAAACTCTTTTGCTGGGTTTCAGGTTGTGCAATCGGTTGGGGAGTCGAAGCATAAAACAGGATAAACCCACCGGTGGTCAAACCAACGGCGATAACTAAAATGCCAAACATCAAGATCGGGTTGAGCTTGAATCCCGTCTTCGCCTGTACCGGCTCGGGTGACGAATCCGATTCCGGTACCGGAATGGAAGCGCCGGATTTCAGGGCGACGGAATAGGTGCGTACCGGGCGCTGGATATTCTTGACCGTCTTTTCACCCTGGTATTCGAAAACGAAGCTCTGTTTTTGCCCGACTGCGTCGAACACGGTGCTCGATATAAAAACGGCGCCGGGCGTGGCCAGGCTTTCCAGGCGTGCAGCCACGTTGACCCCGTCACCGTAGATTTCATTGCCATCGACGATGACTTCACCCAGATTAACACCGATCCGAAACAACACGCGCTGGTTCTCGGGTAGGTGGGCGTTGGATTGGGCAATGTCCAATTGCGCCGCCAACGCGCAATGCAACGCGGTTGAAGCGGTGGTGAATTCGGCCAGCACTGCATCCCCGGCGTAATGCACGATTCTGCCCTGAAAGCGAACAATTTCGTCCGAGATGATTTTCATGTTTTGTTGCAGTTGCCGATGCGTGCGATCTTCATTCTCCCCGGTGAGGCGGCTATATTCTGCAACGTCGGCATACAGAATTGCACTTAACTTGCGTTCGAACTGCTCGGCGTGGGCTTCGCTGGTAAATGTCGCGGGTTCAATCGCTTCAACCATAACCTTGGCGATCAGTCGATAACCGACCTTGGGGATTGTTTCGATGACCCGGGGTTGCTTGCTACTGTCTTCGAAGGCTTTTCGTATTTTGGCAATCGACGCGCTCAGCGCATCATAGCCGACCACGCGGCCTTGCCAGACGTTATCCTCGATTTCCTGGCGCGAAACGACCTGGTCAGGATGCTCAGCGAGATACAGCAGCAACTCCATGCTGCGTGGCTCGAGTTTTTTCTCATTCCCGTTGCGCGCCATGCGATAGCTGCTGGAGTCGATTTGCCAGCCGTCAATCGAAATAATGCTGTTGTCATCCATTCCTAA
>CAXMSP010000098.1:0-20139 GCA_964196225.1 uncultured Gammaproteobacteria bacterium
ACAGAGGCGCCAGGCATACATCGAGCTGTCATGCTGAATACCTGGTGGTGCAGGTATGGGCCTCACTATATCGCCTGGATAAAACCTATGAAAAGAAGAACATTTCAATCATACAAGCGCATGCAGTCGGACAAAGTGCACTGCTGCCCGCGGAGTGTTAGTAACCGCTATATTGGGTCGCATATCGCCCCTGATGCTATCTGGCTTCAGGGTCGACTTTCTCCAAAGGAGACGCTCAGTCGCGTACGTTGAGCTTCTGAGTTCGGCCAGGTGCGGACGCTCGTATATTCCACTGTTTAAGTTAAAGCAGCACAGTCTGATATGATCATTCTTGACTTAGCCACGGCAGGTGCAAATTAAGTGAAGAAAACCTTTCTTGCATTAATAGTTATCATCGTCCTCGCATATGTTGTGGGCACCCTCTCTACCAAAACTCTCCGTACCGAAATTGCTATCAATGCGCCGCCTAAAATAATCTGGAAGCATTTGACGGACTTTGAAAAGCACAGTGAATGGAATCCGTTTATAAAAAGTATTTCCGGGCAATTCTCTGTAGGTTCCCAGTTGTCTGTAACCATTCAACCTCCCGGGCAAGATGCTATGGATTTCAAACCAGAATTGTTAGTAGTGAAAGAGAACGAAGAATTGAGATGGCTAGGTAGAGTATTTATGCCAAAGCTTTTTGACGGCGAGCATTACTTCATTCTTGAAGGCAATTCTGACGGTGGCACGCGACTCATACAGGGCGAAAATTTCACCGGTATTCTGGCGTATTTACTGTGGGGAAGTATTGAGCAAGATACGAGGAACGGTTTTGAAGAAATGAACAGTGCTATAAAGGCCAGGTCAGAGGTCACCAAATAAACCGCTACCCAAGCAACTAACACCTGCCCGAACCTTGTAGTTGCGGACACTCATAAAGCCCTGGTGTGGGGCAATCTTCGGCCATAAGCGGACACCCACAACATCTCTAATTTTGCGATAAAACTATTGTAAGCAATACGACTGATTTCTTTACCCCAACAAGGGCATGCTCTGTGTCACCGTTAAGAAAAACTAGTTGCCCTTTCTCTATCGATTTCGTTGCATCAAATGTTTTTAGCGTAATTTCTCCCTCTATACAGTGAATCACCACCGCTCCCTTCACGCTGCAGTAGTCTGTGTGATGCATATCGACGCCTGCATCGATCACCAGGCGTGCAAGTTCGATCCCCGTTGTTTTTGTTATAACCTTTGATTTCTCGACTTTTAAATCATTCGCCCAAGTCTTGAGATCAACAACTTCCCCTGCCGCTGCGTGATGTGTTGCCATTTATTTTCACCAGTTTCTGATTTTGATAAATTTGAAGTTTACTCCATAAGTTATGCAGTCCGGGCTTATCTTAATTGGATACGGAGCGTTATATGGCGAAGTAACAGCCTGTCGAATTTGTGCTAACCTGGCTTGCTCTTAACGTGATAGCGCTGCGCATATGAAAGACAGAGATCACAAGGACAGTTATTCAGAGGCTATTCCCATTGACGATCTTGTTAAAATGGCCGCAGCGGACATCACCGACTTTAGTGCCGCCAGATGCGACCGCGACATAAGCCTTTTTGCCTTCCAATAATCCCACTGGCCCATTATCGGTGTACTTGAAGGTTTCACCGACGCGCGCGGCGAGGTCAGACCATGTTTTAAATCCGGCTGGCATGGAGAAGTTATAAATCGGCATGCCAATGACTACCGTATCGGCGGCCATCAGTTCCTCAACAATCGTATCCGAAAGCGCAATGGCTTGATGCTGCTCTTCGCTGCGTTCTGCTTTTTGCGTGTAATAGGCACCAATCATCAGCTCGTCCACGAAGGACAGGCCCTGGCTAACATCGCGGTAGGTCACGTTAGTTTGATCGCTGCTGATTTTCTGTACGATTTCGTTACTCAACTGCCTGGATACTGATGGTTTTCCGCGTCCGCTGGCGTCGATATGTAATATGCTATTCATCGAAATTCTCCTGGGTACTCGCCCAAAATTACTGTGTGATGTTTTGCGGCACATCAATCACCAATACCCTGGTATTACTCAGTGCCTTCATGTTGAAAGATGACAGCTCTGCGACTTCCAGACCATCTCCCTTGTTGAGCAAACGCCCCTCTAATTCAAGAGACCCTTCAGACACCAGAACATAGGCCTGGTGTTTTATCGGATGGTTCAACTCTGTGCCTTCGATAAGATGTCCTGCATAAATAGAGGCATCTTGATAGATCGATAGCGGCGCATCGCCATCGCCGGACACTAGTAGCATGAGCGAATCTGCAGTCGGCTCTTTGGGGAATTTATAACTGTCCCATCGAGGTTTAACTTCCAGTTGGTTCGGCTCAATCCATATCTGGAAAATGTTGGTGTCTTGGCTCTCCAGATTGAATTCAGAGTGGAATACACCGGTGCCTGCACTCATCACCTGAACGTCACCAGCCACGGTGCGGCCAACATTGCCATTACTGTCTCGATGCGTGATCGCGCCTTCTCTGACATTGGTAATGATCTCCATGTTCCTGTGCGGATGAGTATCAAAACCTGCGCCTGCTTTTATGACATCGTCGTTGATGACGCGCAACACACCAAACTGCTGTCGTTGTGGATCCTGGTAGCTGGAAAAGCTGAAATGGTGCCTTGCATCGAGCCAGCCATGATTGGCGTGACCCAGGTTTGCATAGGGATAATGGTTAATCATTGTTCGTCTCCTGTTGTTGCCGGTGTCTGTTATTACCAGGGGGAATTAAACTTTCAGTGGAGCAGGGATCAGCCTGTCCACACCAGGTATCTGTTTGACGGCGAAACTACCGGCGCCCTGAATCGCGACGACTAACGTGAATTCGTTGACCGGGTTATGAAATATCGTAAAATTGTTGCGCCTTTAACTGACCGCCGGAAATATCCAGCCATGCCTGAGAAAAAACAAAAACACCGGGTTAGCTATCCATCTGACGATGAATTGGCTCAGACCAGTCGTCACAATGAGCTGCTTTTAGCGGCGGTGGGTGAGGGCATCTACGGCATAAGTCGGGACGGACTTGCCACCTTTGTCAATCCTGCAGCCACCGAGATGACGGGCTGGCTCGAAGCCGATCTCCTGGGCAAGCCGATTCACGACATGCATCACCATACCAAAGTCGACGGCAGCCCTTATCCTCGTGAGGATTGTCCGATCTACGCGGCAACCAGAGATGGCACGGTGCATCACGTGGACGATGAGGTTTTCTGGCGTAAGGACGGCACCAGTTTCCCGGTGGAGTATACCAGCACACCCATTATTGAAGATGGCGAACTAGTCGGCGCCGTGGTGGCGTTCAAGGACATCACTGAACGAAAAAAGACCGCGCGTAAATTGCGTGAAGCCTATGCAGAAGTCGAGCGCATGAAAGAACAGTTGCAGGCTGAAAACATCTATCTGCAGGAAGAGATAAAAGTAGAACATGATTTTGCCGGGTTGGTTGGGCAAAGCCCGGCCATTCAGCAGGTTTTAAACCAGGTTGACCTGGTTGCTCCAACCGATGCCAGTGTGCTCGTTACCGGGGAATCGGGAACCGGGAAGGAGTTAATTGCCCGTGCTATCCATGAAAGAAGCGATCGACACGAGCGTCCATTGATTCGAGTTAATTGCGCGGCGATTCCACGTGAGCTGTTTGAAAGCGAGTTTTTCGGTCATGTTAAGGGTGCTTACACTGGTGCTATCAAGGATCGCACGGGTCGTTTCGAACTCGCCGATGGTGGCACCATATTTCTCGATGAGGTAGGGGAAATTCCGCTGGAACTTCAGAGCAAGCTGTTGCGCGTTTTGCAGGAAGGACAAATTGAGCGCGTCGGTGAAGAGAAAACCCGCAATATCAACGTCCGCGTTATCGCTGCAACCAATCGGGATTTGAAGGCAGACGCCGAGGCAAAGCTGTTTCGTGAGGATCTATACTTCCGACTGAACGTGTTCCCGGTTGAGGTCGTGCCGTTGCGGTCTCGTATCAGCGATATCCCCTTACTTGCCGCGCATTTTATTTCGCTGGTTTGCAAGCGGCATAACCGCACTGAGCCTCGTCTCACCCAGGCCAATGTGAAGCAATTACAAGCCTATCAATGGCCGGGAAATGTACGCGAACTCCAGAACGTTATTGAACGAGCGATCATTATCAGCAAGGAGGGTCGGTTGGAATTCGACCTGCCCAAAAAGGAGGGTGAACCAGAAAACCTGGATGTAACCCCTGCTAGTGAAGCAACCCAGCCCTATCCATACACGGAAGAAGAGCGGTTAGAACGTGATCGTATTAACATCCTCGCAGCACTCAAGGTTACCAATGGAAAAATTTCAGGCAAGGAAGGCGCTGCAGAATTACTCGGTATAAAACCAACTACCCTGGCATCACGAATGAATTCGCTAGGCATAGAGAAATCTAAGTAAATTAATTTATATCTGTTGTTGACTTTCTATATCAGACGGCATAGTCTGTAATCAATTCCAGACGATACAGTTTGATATAATGCCAAGACACAGAGAATTTAATCCGGACCATGCCTTACAGACTGCGATTTCGCTGTTTTGGGAAAAGGGCTTTTACGACACCTCGGTTGACGAAGTCGTTAAGCGTTCGGGTGTGGCCAAATACGGTATTTACGGGACCTTCGGTACCAAACGTGAGCTATTTAAAAAAGTTCTGACTCGGTACGCCGAAGACCGACGTAGAGATATTCAGACTCCGATTCGCAAAACGGAAGCATCACTTCCCGAAGTACTGGAATTCTTTAATGCTTTGCCGAAACGATTAACTAAAAAGGATTATCAACACGGTTGCCTGATTAACAATACGGGTGTGGAACTCGGCATGCGTGACATCGAATTCAGCGGGTTCGTCAAAGATTTCTTTGCTGAAACCACCCAGGTAATGCAGGAATGCCTTCAACGTGCGGTAGAAAACTCGCAGCTGGATAAATCGGTTGATGTCGGTTTATTGGCTTCTTACCTGGTAACAGAGTTTCGCGCGGTTTTAATGCTTGCCGGAAGTGGATGCACTCGCCGTGATATTCGTCGACACCTGGAGGTTGCACTTCAGGTGTTGAAGTAATTTTTATTTATCATATCAGACGGATTAGTCTGAAATAAATCGAGAGGAAATAACTATGATCATGCCAAAAATACTTGTCACTTCAGCAGCCGGTCACACCGGTTCCACCGCGGTTCTGGAATTGCTTAAAAAGGGTTTTCCGGTACGCGCGTTTGTGCGGCGCCGGGATGCGCGTGCAGAAGCCCTCGAAAAAGCCGGTGCCGAACTAGCGTTTGGCGACCTGTTCGACTTTCGCGACATTCGGAGCGCCATGGTCGGCGTTCAGCGCGCCTACCATGTTCCACCGTTTACCCCCAACCTGCTTGAAGGTGCGATGTTGTTCGCACTGGCCGCGGAGGAAGCAAAACTCGAAGTTGTCGCATTAATGAGTCAGTGGCACCCCCACCCTGCAGACCCATCGTTTGTTTCGCGCGAACACTGGATTGCGAACCAGCTTTATCGATGGATGCCGTCGGTGGATGTCATTCATATCAACCCCGGATTATTTGCTTTCATCTACATGCTTGGGTTACCGGCAATTGTCCACATGGGTATGCTGATGGCACCTTTTGGTGAGGGCCGAAACGCCCCGCCGGCCAACGAAGATATCGGCCGTGTCGCCGCCGGCGTGTTAAGCGATCCGGCGCCACATATCGGCAAGAGCTATCGGCCAACCAGCCCCGAATTGCTGTCACCACAGGATATTGCCGGGGTCTTCGGTAAGGTGCTGGGCCGCAAGGTGAAATACCAGGACTCATCGTTCGCGATGTTTTCAAAGGCCTCCCGGGCCCTGGGTTTTAGTGATTTCGAGATTTCGCAACTTCGCCACTACTCGGAAGCGCTGCGTAATGGCGCCTACGAGATTGGCGCTCCTACCGATCATGTGGAAATCATTACCGGCCAAAAGCCGGAATCATTCGAAAGTATTGCGCGCCGTTACCTGGCTGATCCCAGCCTGATCCATCCCAGGTTAGCGCAGGGCACGAAATTGTCGGCAATGGTTTTCGTGATGCGCATGATGCTGACGCGCGCACCTGACTACGATCGCTGGGAACGTGAACAGGGCCATCCGCAACTAGATGCGCCAATTATTGCGACTGCTAACAAGGATTGGCTCGCCAGCGCCGAAAAGCAGCAGCTGAATCTACTTTCCGTGTAATTACCAAAATTAAATTTTCACAAACATACTTAGAGGATTAGACGATGACGATTGAAGCGATATTCTTTTTGCAATTTGCACTAAGCCTGGTCGTGGTAGGGCTGCTTGCCAGGTGGTACGTAGTGCCCTGGTTGGTTGACAAGCCATTGGAAGTGGCCCTGATGGCCTTGCTTGTCCCGCACGCATTCAGACATGTGGGGATGGCATTTATCGTGCCCGCGCTGAATCAACCCGGCATGCCGCTTGATTTTGCGACGGCAGCCGCCTATGGCGACCTGTTGAGTGGCATTCTCGCGCTCGTCGCATTAATCGCATTGAAAGGACGCTGGGCAATGGCGATACCGCTGGTCTGGGTTTTCAACATTGTTGGTGCCGCTGATCTTGTCAACGCCCTGAGTCATGGCGGTGCCGTTTTGTACATGGGTGCTACCTGGTTCATTCCGACATTTTTGGTACCGGTTCTGCTGGTCACTCACGTTATGGTTTTTTCACGATTAATCAGCAGTGTGAGAGACCACCAGTTTGCAAGCGCCCACAAATGACGCTTTTCCCCTCGTCATTCCGGCCTTGAGCCGATACGTCGGACCGCGGCATCCATTGCGACTCACCTCGATGGTTCACGGAAAGCCCACCGGGCTTTCCGGTTGATTTTCCGTGTGGTCGGTATAATAGATTGCGGCTCGGGAGCCGCAATGACGCGTTTTTCAACGCCCCGCCGCATACGTGGGGATGACTCTCAGCCTATCCTGTCGGTTGTGGCCCGGCCTGAATCGTCGGACCGATGGGTTTCAGCAACGGAGGGAATTTCCAAAGGATTCTTAACGACATAGGTCAGTACGGATTTCTGTTTCCCTTGCAAACTAATTTGTTGCGACGGGAACTGACTAAAATCCGCACCGGCGTTTTGCACAACCTCGTCGGTAACCACCAGGATACATTCCAGCTCTTTGGTTTTTGTTTGCAGGCGAGCAGCCGCGTTGACGCAATCGCCGATGGCAGAATAATTGGGTGCGGTTGGTGGTCCCATGGTGCCGACGATAGCCACCCCGCAATGAATGCCAATCCCGATTTTAAGTGGCTCTTTGAGCTCATTTTTTAATTTCTGGTTGAGCTGTTCAATCCTTTCCTGCATCTCGATCGCACCGCGCAGCACGTCCTGGCAGCCCTGCTTAAGCCCTCTTTCCAATCCATAAAGTGCCAGTAAACCATCTCCCTCAAACTGGGCATAGTGACCGTGGCTTTCTGTTAAGGTGTCTGACATTTCGAGGAAGAAGCGGTTCAGAATAAACAATACGTCGTAAGGTAAATGACGCTCACTGAATTTCGAAGAGCCGCGAAGGTCAACAAACAGCGCCACAATTTCTCGTTCTTCACCACTAACACCGCCCTCTCTCCATTCGCTGTCTACGTTGAGGTCGGCTGGCATTAACGGTGTAATTTCAATCGGCATCAATGGACGGGTCTGGCAGGCGAGGCGAACATTCGGCGCCGCGCCGATTCGCTCCAGGGCAAATTTTTCAAGGGGTGAAGGTTTCTCCAGGTCGAGACATCCTTGACCTACTCTGACCCGACAGGTGGCACATCTTCCCCGGCCGCCACACAGTGAAGCATGCGGGATCGAGTGACTGCGGATGATTTCCAGTATGGTCTGCCCGGGTAGGCCCTTTAAAATCTGCCCATTTATATGTTTGATAACGACGCCGCTTTTTCGCTTTTTAGTTCTTTCTCGAAAAGTTCTGGCAGCCAGTGTTAACAACAATAACCCGTAAAATGTAATCAGTATCCCGTCGTGCAGTATTTTGTTAGCCGGTTTTCCGGAAGGGACTTTTGCCGTTATTTCATTGTCGCCATCGGGCAAAACAAATGGATCCCGGTAACGATCTGAAAACAGGGGTATATCAGCATCGGCCTGCCAGACTTCGAGCTCTATGCCAATCCGGCCCAACGATAAAACCACCAACAGCGGTATCAAAATAACAACCGGATATAGATGCAATTTCCAGCCCCGGTACCAACGAAACAGGCGCAAGAAGAAATGTAAACCAATCACCACGTGGCTCCAGGCGACGATTAGCAGCACACCCTGTCTCGCAAGTACCCAGTCATTGCTCAAGATGCCACTCAATGAATATTCGTAGTTGATGTCGAGACCCATTAGCACGCGCGCACCCCAGGTTGCGGCGACATGTCCCGCGAGCAGCGGTATGATCGACAGGCCTAGCACGAGTTGAGCGAGCTCCCAGACCGGCATCCGCAGCGTGGTGCGTCGATAAAGCGATAGCAACGCCAGCCCGAAATGCGTTAGTAGCGAACCATATATCAACAAACCCCCAATCCAGCTGCGCCAGAATGGCGTGACAAACCTGCGCATGGCTTCCATCGCCTCCAGCGAAATGAGCCCCAGGGTATGGTTGCTCAGGTGGATGGTGATGTAGGTTGCGAGAATCAACCCGGTGGTAATTCGCAATCGTCGCTCAATTAAAGTCAGCTTGATCATCGTTATTAATTTTATTGGCAAAGACAGTTCATTGCTGAGCTGACAAGTAGCTAGCGATCGCCGATATCTCCTCCGCGGTTACATTTTGCACCAGAGCGCTCATGGTCGACGTGATGCCGTTGTTACGGGATCCACTTTGTATGTCTTTGAATTGTTGAATCAGATAATCCTTTTGCTGACCCGCCAGGATTGGATAGTTTGGCGAGACGGGTGATTTTCCGGCGGGGCCATGGCAGCCAACGCAATATCTTTGTGTGTAGAGCTCCATGCCTTGCGTTTGCAGCGAATTCAAGCCGGCCGATTTTTGCGGCAGTGGTGGAGTTTGCTCTGATTGTTGCGACTCGGGTTGCTTGGTGTAGGTGACGATCAGGTAGCGGATAATCGTCCCGAGTTCCGCTTCACTGGCCGCGAGGCCATTACCCACCATTCTTTGTACCAGCGCAAGCACATCCGCTTTCGTTGCTGGCGGGGCCTGTTCAACCTGGGTATGGTCGTGACACTGTGAGCATTTTTGCTTGAATAGTTTCTCTGCGGCCGCGTGTTCGTAATCGGCATCCTCGATCTCGCTCAGATTCATCGCGGACTGCATGCTGGTTTGTGATTCGATCGCGCGGGTTTCCATTTTGCGCCGTTCTTTCAAGGTTTGCTGCAGGGTCGGCGATACGGCGATTAAATAGGCAGTGACAAACCATTGATCGTCTTCGGTGATCGGATTCAGAATGGTCGAGCGATCCGCCATGCGCGAAACTGTTTGTTGCCAGGCTTTCGGGGTACGCGGCCTGACCAGCACGGTGCGTAAGTCGTGGCATTGAACGCATTTGGCGGTCAGGATTCGGCGGCCCGCGATGAGGCCTTTTTTAGACGCCAGATCGGCCAGCAACTTTTCGTCTTCGAGTCCAGTGGTCGGTAGTAACTCACGCACTCTTTTTATTCGCGACTGGATCATCGATTCGTCACCCAGTGCGGTGCTTTCAAGGTAGGCTTCGCGTAATGAAAAGGGCAGCACCAGGGAAATCAGCAAAAAACTGCACAGGAATAGCCCGACGCCGAGGGCCGGCACCAGCTTTGCTTCCATATGCTTGAAAAATCGGACGATCACCAGTTTCAAGATCAGTAGCGCTCCGATCGAAATGCCTAACGCGAGATGGAGCACTGTACGTGCGGGGAGTTCTACCTGATAGCTCCATAAACGGGGCACCATGGTCCACATGATGTAGATGTAAATCAGGACGAAGAGATAACCCATGAGACGATGCGACAGCACGGCAAGCGGTGGGGCGGCGCTTTTGTACCTTTCATGGTCGAACGGAAACTTCCAGACGTAAAACATCAGGAAGGTTAGCCCGGCTGCAAGGCTAAGAAATATGATGCCGATAAGACTATTGCCCAGGGTAGTCGAGACGAACTCACTCATCGGTCCAATTCCTGGGTGATTGATCGAAGCATAAATAATTGGACTGAATAACCCGGGAGTAGTTCTCGTTTACAACCCGGTTAGTACGGAACCCTGACAGCATCGTTATATTGATCAAGGTGATACAAACTCTAAACAATAACCACTTGTTACAGCCGTGACTTGCGCATACCCTGCCTAAATCGATACATAAACCAGGATTCAACATCATGCAATTTACCTACGAGAGCGAATTTACCTATACCCGCAATTACCGTGGTCCGATCCGCTGTGTCATTCTCGACTGGGCCGGCACTACCATGGATTTCGGTTGCATGGCACCCGCTGTGGTTTTCCGGCAGGTATTCGAAAAAGCGGGTGTTCCCATTAGCCTCGAGGAAGCACGAATTCCGATGGGCGCGCATAAAAGAGTTCATATTGGATTAATTTGCGAAATACCTAGTGTACGTCGGCGCTGGATTGAGACTCACGGCAGCGAGCCAACCGACGATGACGTGGGCCGAATGTTCGATGATTTTGTGCCGATGCAAGAGGCTTGCCTGTCTGAATATTCGCAACTGATCCCGGGTACGCTTGAATCGATCGCCGAGTGCCGTAAGCGCGGTTACAAGATTGGTTCGACCTCCGGTTACCTCCCTGGGATGTTGGCCATCAACCTGGCCGACGCCGAAAAACAGGGCTATCTCCCGGATGCAACCTTCGGCGCTGGCGATGTCAAACGTGGCCGCCCATTCCCCCATATGGTACTGCGTAACATGCTTGAACTCGACATTTCACCGGTACAAGCGGTGGTAAAAATTGATGATACCCTGACCGGTATCGAGGAAGGGTTGAATGCAGGTGCCTGGGGTATCGGCCTGGCTATTTCCGGCAATGAAGTTGGGGTTCAACTGGATGAATGGAATGCTTTTTCCGAGGAGATAAAACAAAAACATCGTGACCGTATCTACCCCACCATGTATCAGCGTGGCGCGCACTATGTCATTGACAGTATCGCGGATTTGATACCCTGTCTTGATGACATAGAGCTGCGTTTGAAACGCGGCGAAAAGCCTTAACGGAGAATTGGTGCATCCGTCATTGCGGCGCAGGCCGGCATGACGATATTTACCAGGGCAGGGAGAAGGTTTTGACGTTGGTGTAGGAGCTCATCGCTTCGATTACGCCTTCTTTGTATCCCAACCCGGAATCCTTGATACCACCAAAGGGTGACATTTCAAGTCGATAACCTGGCACCTCCCAGATATTTACCGTACCAGTTTCCAGTTCGTTGATAAAACGAATGATATCGTCCATTCGGTTCGTACATACGCCCGATGAAAGCCCGAATGCTGTAGAATTTGAAACCTCGACCGCATGGTCGATATCCTTTACGCGGATGATCGGAATCGGCGGGCCAAAGGTTTCTTCTCGCACCAGTTCGCAGTCATAGGGCACGTGGTCGAGCACGGTCGGCGAATAAACAGCGCCCTGACGATCGTTTCCATAGAGTAGTTTTGCGCCCTTCTCAATCGCATCGTTAACCCGGTTCTGGAACAAGATCGCAGATTCTTCGTTAATCACGGTGCCAACATCAGTGTCAGGGTCCATCGGGTCACCATATTTCAATCGAGCTGCCTTTTCAGCGACCAGGCTGGCAAATTCGTCGGCCACGGAATCGATACATAAAACACGTTTGACTGCGGTGCAGCGTTGCCCGGAGTTTTTGGTACCGCCGGCGACGGCAAGTTCGGCCGCCCTGTCGAGGTCGGCATCATCCATCACGATCAGCGGGGCGTTACCGCCGAGCTCAAGTACGGTTCTGCGATAGCCGGCAGTTTCGGCAATATACTTTCCAACGGGGACGCTGCCGGTAAAAGTAACCAGGTCGATATGCCGGTTGGTCAGCATTTCGTCGCCCATATCTGCAGGTAAACCGGTAACAATCGATAACATTTTCGGTGGCAACCCAGCCTCGTAAAGAATGTCGGCTAAAACCAGGGCGGTCAGTGGCGTTTGCTCGGTCGGTTTAGCGACCATGCAATTGTTGGTTGCGATCGATGGTGCGATCTTGTGCGCAATCATGTTGAGCGGATGATTGAAAGGCGTGATGGCCGAGATCGCGCCCAGCAATGGATCACGCTGAGTAAAAATTTTGCGCTTTTTGCCGTGTGGCGTCAGGTCACAGGAGAACACCTGGCTATCATCATTGATGCACAATTGTCCGGTAAGACTGAATACGTCGAAGGCTCGTCCAACTTCGTACAGGCTGTCTTTCTTGCTGAGCCCGCACTCGGCCGTAATCAGGTCGGAAATCTCATCCTTGCGCGAGACGATAATCTCGGCGGTCTTGATCAGGATTTGCTGGCGTTCGTAGCGCGTCAATTTGGGCTTATAGTTGGCAGCGATTTCAAATGCACCGGCAATCTGTGCGCGGCTCGCGCGTGGCACCGTGCCAACGATTTCGCCATTGTAGGGGTTGAATACTTCGACCCGCTTGCCGGTATCGCTGTCGACCATCTCGCCGGCAATGCGCATTTTTTCCTGTTTGTTTGTCATTGCTGTTTCCAAAATGTAATGAGGCTTAATGCTGCGCGTAATTGAGTGCGACATCGAAAGCGTCGTAATTGTGCAGCTGGCGTGCCCTGTCCAGCCCGCTGATCGGCCGGCTGACGATCAAAGGCACAACCTGTTCGGTGACGCCGCCGTGCGATCGCAGCGGCACCTCGAGTCCCGACAGGTCATGGCGTGAGGCGGTGGTGCCGATGACGACATGCTTGCCCGAGACCAGGATCAGGTCGCCCATGCGGTCCGGCGCCAGTTCGAAGCGCTCGCAACCCTCGCGGTTGCCGTAGACGGCATCGATACCGTCTAAATCCGCAAGCTGCATTTTCAATTGATCGACATCGGCGTCGTCAGGCAGGTAGACCGTGGCATAGGAACCCAGCGCGCCGTGATGCACGACGTATGGGTCGGTAATCGGCAGGATCACGCGTGCCGCGCCAGGCGACAGCAGGCGGTCCATTTCATCCTGCAGGTAAATGATATTGGGCTCGCCGGCGCCATCGTGCTTGGCGTTCATGCCATGATCGGCGGTTAACGCAATCACCGCGCCGAGCGCATCGAGTTGCGCCCAGTACTTGTCCATCATCGCGTAAAATGAATTGGCGCCGTCGCTGCCAGGGGCAAACTTGTGCTGGATGTAGTCGGTGGTTGACAGGTACATCAGGTCGGGGCGTTCCGACTCCATCAGCTTGACGCCGGCGGCGAAGATAAACTCGGACAGCTCGGCGCTGTAGACCGACGGCACTTCCATGCCGACCATGTCGAGCACGTTGTCGATACCGTTTTCGTCGAGGCTGACCTGGTCCGATTTTTCCGATGAAAAGCAGATCGCGCCATCCTCGCCGAAGCTGAGCTCGTTGCCGAGCAGGCGGCGCAGCTTGTCCTTGGCGGTAATGATCGCAATCTTCGCACCGGCATCCTGAAATGCCTTGAAGATAGTCGGCGTGCGTAACAGCTCGGGTTCGTTCATCATGACTTCGCGATCGTTAGCCTTGTCATAATAAAAATTTCCACAGATACCGTGCACCACTGGCGGAACGCCGGTGACGATCGAAATATTGTTCGGGTTGGTAAAGCTCGGCACCACGCAGTTGGCGCGCAGGTCGCTGCCCTGGTTGGAGACCACCTTTTGCATCCACGGCATCACCCCGGCAGCAATCGCCTGCTCGATGTAATCCGGCTCCGAACCATCGATGCAAACCACCACCACCGGTTTGCTGGGCCATTGATAGTCGCGTCCATTGACGCTAACGCTGGTTTTTTGCGAGTTCATATCCAATCCGTCCTGTTTGATTCAGGAGGCACAATATACAGTTTATTGCATCAGGTTAAATCGATATTACATATGTTATCTATCGGTCTGACCTATAGGTCTGGGGGAGTTACTAGCTCGAATCTTTCTGGCTGGCACTAACCATCTCGAGAAACGCGCCGTTGACGCGCAGGCTGCGCATTTCCTGCAGGCAAACGACGTACTCGGCATGCGCCAGCTCGGCGTTGCTAACCGGTAACGCGCGCAGCCTGGAGTCGGCGACCAGTTCGTTCTCGGCAACAATACCAACTCCAAAACCGGCCGCGACCGCTTCGCGCACGCCTTCGCGCCCGCTAATCTCCATGACATCGGGTAACAGGTGTCCAGCCCGCGATACCGCCTCTTCGAATATCGAGCGTGTACGAGAGCCTTTCTCGCGCAGCACGATGCGTTGCGTGACCAGCTCCTCGATCTTCACCGAGCGCCGCTCGGCCCAGTCGTGGTCCTGGTTGACGAACACCACCAGCCTGCCGGGCGGCAATGGTATCGAGTAGAGGCGTTCATCTTCCTGTGGGATGTTGGGCATGAAAGCCACGTCGCAGCTGCGCGATACGATCCAGGCCATTAGTTGTTGCGAGTTGCCGTACTGGATCGAAATCTGGATGCCGGGATACAGCCGCTGAAACTGCGCCAGCAGCGGGGTTGCGATATAGGGCGAATCGGCGCCGACGCGCAGCTGTCCCGAAGTCAGGGCGCGTGCCGATTGCAGTAAATGTTCAACTTCTTCTTCGTGCCGAAATATAAGCCGCGTAATACTGAAAGCGGATTTGCCGATATCGGTCAGCTCGATGCGTCGGCCGTGGCGTATGAACAGCTTGGTGCCGTAGCGTTCCTCGAGTTCCTTGACCTGGCCGGACAGCGTTGGCTGGGTAATATTGAGCATTTCCGATGCGCGGGTGAAGCTGCCGTGCGTGGCAACCGCGTGGAACGAGCGTAGATGAGCGTGTGATATTGGCATAACCTATCTGAAGCATCAGTTATATCGATTTGATGAATAGTATGCATCAGCGGTATAAATGGCAACAAATCAACCGCTGAACAGGCTAACCCATGACCGACAATACCAACGATATTTCCAGCACGCCGAGTGGCGACCCCTGGCTGCTAACCCCGGGCCCGCTGACCACATCGCTTAGCGTCAAGCAGGCGATGCTGCATGATTATGGCTCGCGCGACGCGACCTTCATCGATTTGAACGCGCGTATCCTCGACCGCCTGGTTGCGATCGTCAATGGCAGCGGCAGTTATGTCACAGTGCCGTTGCAGGGCAGCGGTACTTTTGTCGTCGAAGCGATGATCGGCAATTTCGTACCGGCCGATGGCAGGCTGCTGATCTTGATCAACGGCGCCTACGGGCAGCGTATCGCCAAAATCTGTGATTACTATAAACGTGATTACCTGGTGCAGGAGTCAGCAGAAGACGTACCGGTCGATACCAATCAACTCGATGCGACGCTCGACGCCAACCCGGACATCGGTCACGTGGTCGTGGTGCATTGCGAAACGACCTCGGGAATCCTGAATCCAATCAAGGCGGTCTCCGAGATCGTCGCACGTCATAAACGCAGCCTGCTGATCGATTCGATGAGCGCCTTCGGCGCACTGCCGCTCGATGCGCGGGAAATCGAGTTCGATGCGGTGGTTGCGTCGAGCAACAAGTGCCTCGAGGGTGCACCCGGCATGGGGTTTTGTGTCGCGCGTGAAAGCGCGCTCGAGCAGACCGAAGGCAATTCGCCGTCGCTGGTGCTTGATCTTTACGACCAGTGGCGTGCGATGCAGAAAAACCGGCAGTGGCGTTTCACACCACCGACCCACGTTTTGCTCGCCTTCGATCAGGCTCTGACCGAGTTCGAGGTCGAAGGTGGCGTCGCGGGCCGGGGTGGTCGTTATCGCGCCAACTGCGATCTACTGGTTGCCGGCATGCGTGCGATGGGGTTCAAAACCTTGCTGCCGGACGAATTGCAGGCACCTATCATCATTACTTTTCATATGCCGACTAACCCAGAATTCGACTTTAATGCATTTTATGATGGCCTCAAGGATCAGGGCTATGTTATATATCCGGGCAAGTTAACCGTGGCCGACAGCTTCCGCATGGGTTGCATTGGTCGCATCGACGCCGAGCAGATAAACGGCGCGCTCGATGCGGTTGCACAGCTATTGACGCGGTTTGGTATCGAGCAGATTACATAACCATTAACCGGAGAGTTTCCTGATGTCCGTGCAAATTCCTGAACGCGCCAGTGCCGTCGTTATCGGTGGCGGAGTCATCGGTTCCAGCGTCACCTACCATCTTGCCAAGCTGGGCTGGACCGACGTGGTACAACTTGAACGCAACCAGTTCAGCTGCGGCACGACCTGGCATGCGGCCGGACTGGTCGGCACCATGCGCGCCAACGAATCGCAGGCGCGGCTGTGTGAATACTCGATGGCGGTACTGACCGAACTCGAAGCGGAAACCGGGCAAGCAACCGGGTTCAAGCAGGTGGGCTCGTTGTCGATTGCGCACAGCGAGGCGCGCTTCGAGGAATTGAAACGCGTTGCGGCGATGAATAATGCGTTCGGCGTGACCCGGGTCGATATCGTTACCCCGGAGGAAATAAAGGCGCTCTATCCGTACCTCGAGACCGGGGACCTGCTTGGCGGTAGCTGGGTCGCACAGGATGGTACCGCGAGCCCGGTTGATGTCACCCAGGCCTTCGTCAAGGGCGCACGCGGACGCGGCGCGCTTTGTCTGGAAGGCGTGCGCGTTACCGGCATCAGCAAGGACAATGGACGTGTGACCGGTGTCATCACCGACCAGGGTGAAATCAAGGCAGATTATGTCGTCAACTGCGGCGGCCTGTGGGGACGCGAAATCGGGCGTATGGCCGGGGTCAATGTACCGTTGCACGCCTGTGAACATTATTACGCACACACCGAAAAGCTCGACGACTTGCCGAGCGATCTGCCGGTGATGCGCGATCACGATAAGTGCGCCTATTATCGGGAAGATGCAGGTAGCCTGCTGATCGGCGCCTTCGAACCCAACGCGGTTCCGTGGGGACAAAACGGTATTCCGCTCGATTTTGCGTTCGAAGAACTGGAAGGTCATCTCGACGAGCAGTTCATGCCGGTGCTGGAAAACGCGATGTACCGCGTGCCGATGTTGCAGGATGTCGGCTGGCGCAGTTTTTTCTGTGGGCCGGAAAGTTTCACCCCGGACGACCAGTTTCACATGGGCGAAGCACCCGAGTTAAAGAATTTTTACGTTGCCTGCGGACTCAACTCGGTCGGCATCCAGACCTCGGGCGGTCTCGGTCGTGCACTCGCCGACTGGATGCACCTCGGGCACGCACCGATGGATTTATGGGGTAATGATATTCGTCGCATGTTCCCTTTCCAGTCGACGCAGAAATATATCCAGCATCGCGTCACCGAGACCCTGGGACTGCTTTATGACAACCATTATCCCTACAAGCAGATGGAAACCGCGCGCAACCTGCGCCACTCGCCGTTGCATGAAAAGCTGGTCGCGCATAACGCCTGCTTCGGCGAAGCCGCCGGCTGGGAACGGCCGAACTGGTTTGCGCCGCAAGGGGTTACACCTGAATACGAATACAGTTTCGGCAAGCAGAACTGGTTCGAGCATAGTGCCGCAGAACACCGCGCCGCGCGCGAAAAGGTGGTTTTGTTTGATCAGAGTTCATTTTCAAAATACCTGGTACAGGGCCGTGATGCCTGCAGTGTATTGCAGCGGATTTCGAGCGCCGACGTTGACGTCGATCCGGGACGCATGGTTTACACCCACTGGCTCAACGAGCGTGGTGGTATCGAGGCCGATTTGACGGTTACCCGCATTTCCGAGAACGAATTCTGGGTGATCAGCGGTGCCGCGCAAACCATCAAGGATATGCACTGGCTGAAAAAGCATATTGCTGAAGACGAGTTTTGTTGCGTCAGCGATATCACCAACGCCTGGGCGATGCTCGGCGTCATGGGTCCCGATAGTCGAGCCCTGGTCAGCGAAACCGTCGATCACGATTTCACCACCGAGAATTTTCCGTTTGGTGATTTCCACGCGGTTGAGCTCGGCATGTCCCGCGCCTATGCGGCACGGGTATCTTATGTCGGCGAGCTTGGCTGGGAGTTTTATATTCCAGTCGACCAGGCACGGCACGCTTTCGACACCCTGTGGGAAAAGGGTCAGTCGCACGGCCTGACGCTCGCGGGTATGCATGCGCTGAATTCCTGCCGCATGGAAAAAAAGTTCGTGCACTACGGGCATGACGTGGCCGATCATGACACGCCACTCGAATGCGGTATGGGTTTTGTGCTCGCCTTCGACAAGGAGATTCCGTTCATTGGCCGTGACGCGATGCTGCAGCAAAAAGAAAGCCGTAGTTTCATGAACAAGCGCCTGGTGCAGTTCCTGCTGCAGGACCCAGAGGTGGTACTCTACCACCACGAACCGATCATGCGTGACGGCAAGATCGTCGGGCACCTGACTTCGGGCGATTACGGCCATACCCTCGGTGGGGCAGTGGGTCTCGGTTATGTCGAGATCGACGAAGAAGTCACCAGGGAATATCTCGAAGCTGGTAAATTCGAAATCGACGTAGGCGGTGAACGCATCCCGGCGAGCGCCAGCTTATCTGCCTTGTACGACCCTAAAGCGGAGCGCATGCGCGGCTGAGCACAGCCCACGAGGTTTCGAATCAGGAGAGGTTGAACTGCGTTCCGGATATTTCTAGTTGCGCTACGGTATGCGAACCGAAACCGTTGTGAAGCGAATAAGGGTTACATTATTTGGGTAATAAATTAAAAATTGTCCGTACCGACCAGGAGCTGGAATGTCCTTTTCTGGATCAGGCATTACGGGATATGGGGGTCGACCTCGTGCTGTTACCAGATGGTATCGATGATAACGAGTTAGCCCGACAAACCCGCGATGCCGACCTGATTTTGATGTGCTACACCCCTATTACTGCGCCTGTTATAGAAAATGCCGTGAAGCTGCGAGGCATTGTCAAATATGGCGTTGGTATCGATGCCATCGATATTGAAGCGGCCAAAGCCCGCAAAATACCCGTCGTCAATATCCCGGAATATGCCGAGGAAACCGTTGCCGAAGGCGCCTTTACCCTGATGATTGCGCTGGCTAAAAAACTGATTCCGCTGAATAACGCGATGCAGCGGGATGGCTGGGCCTGGCCTACCTCAAGCTGGATCGGAAGTGATCTCGCCGGGAAGACGCTTGGACTGGTTGGCACGGGTCGCATCGGACGCAGTATGGCGCGCATGGCGGGTGCCGGCTTCAGGGCGCGTGTGCTCGGTTTCGATCCAGGGGTAAGCGCCCTAACAATGCAGGAGTTCGGCATCGAGAAAATCGATGATCTGAATGCGATGCTGGAACAATGCGACTTCGTTTCCATTCACGCGGTACTCAATGAAAGCAGCCATCATCTGCTTGGCGCACAGGAATTTGCCAGCATGAAAGCCGATGCCTTTCTCATCAATGTATCGCGCGGCGCGATCGTTGACGAAGCCGCACTACTCGCCGCGCTGAAATCCGCTCAGATCGCGGGCGCCGGTCTCGATGTTTACAGTGAAGAACCGCTGTCATTGTCAAACCATGCACTCAGCGAACTTTACACCATGGACAATGTAATCCTGCTGCCGCATTTGACTTTTTATACCGCGGAAGCCATGCATCGACTCGAACAGGAAACCCTGCAACGTTGCTGCGAAATACTGGAAGGCAGGCCCGCGCTGGTGAAATCCAGCGATCCCCGATTGCAGGGGCAACCACACGGCGTCATTTATGCTTGATTTGAAATATTAGATATGAACCTGCGCCAGGCGTCTGCCATACAACCAAAATCCGAGAACAGAAAATGTCCTTAACCGATAAACAATCACCCGAACGCTCCGAAGGCGACGTCAACTTGTCGCCGCGCCGATCGGCCTGGGCGAAAACTCACCTGGACGAAAATACCGAGGCAATGCTCGCCGAGGACGCCAAATATTTTCTACACCAGTCGCTGTCGACGCCGTGTCTGAATGCAATCCAGGCAAGCGAGGGGATTTACCTCGAAGATGTCCAGGGCAGAAAAATCATGGACTTTCACGGCAACAGCGTGCACCAGGTCGGCCATGGTCA
>CAXMSP010000099.1:0-8808 GCA_964196225.1 uncultured Gammaproteobacteria bacterium
AATCCGTTATTGCAGGGCTCCGCTTACTATCAAAGCAGAAAATATCAGCTGGCCCTGGAGCTTTTTAGTGAAGACGACTCTGCAGCATCAATTTTTAACCTCGGCAACTCGCTGGCACAGCAAAACCGGTTTCCCGAAGCCATTCTCGCGTATCAAAGGGCGCTCCTGTTAAATCCGGATCTCGAATCTGCCAGGTATAACAAGCGCCTCATCGAGATATACCTGGAACAACAATCCGAGGCCAACGGGACTCAATCCGGCGATTCTGACGAAGTCGATTCCTCCAATGAGTCTCAGAATCAGGGCGACACCGAGATGCGCATCGGGGTTGCGGAAACATCAACCAATCCAGGTGATGATCCTGAATTGGGACCTGGTTTGGGCGCCTCGATACAACCGGGTGGCCAGGTAGATCCGTTTGAACGTTTTGATGGCCAGGAGGAAGCGCTGCAACGCTTTGATTTACGCGCCCAAACTGGTGAACAGCCACTGGACCCCGAGTTCCTTGAACGCTGGATCAGAAGCTTACCCGAAACTTCGACCGACTTGTTCCGGCGCAAGTTTTTGCGTGATGCGCAGCGACAGAAACGACAGTCGAGATAGTTTTCATGTTTCGAATCTTATTTCTTTTTTGTGTCGCCCTGTTTATCCAGCTGCAATCTCTCTGCCATGCGCAAACCGCCTACCTTCGACAAAATCAAATATTTTCAGGTGATATTGCCGAGTTAATGATCGAGTATGACAACCAGATTCCATCTCTTTACGCACTGGATACATCGGTACTTGAAGCAGACTTCGAGGTTCTGGATATCAAGTCCAGTGTTTCCCGTATGTTCGAGTCAAAGGAGGCATTCCATCGAATGCGATGGCGGATCGAGATACTTCCGCGCGGCCCCGGTAAGCTCAGAATTCCACCCTTGCAGGTTGGTGAAGTTTTCACGCCGGTTTTAATGCTTGAAGTCGTCCCACAATCGGCGCAGCTGAATTCAGCCAATAACGTACAGGTCGAACTTCAGGCGGAACCTGAAAGACCTTACGTCGGCCAGCAAACACAGATCGTGATACGAGTCATTCATAACATTCCGTTGTTTGACGGCGATTGGATTGAGCCAACAATTGATAATGCAGACACTTATAGTCATGGTCAGGAGTCCAGATACTCTATTTTTCGTGATGGCCGGGAATTCCAGGTGCTGGAGCGAAACCTTTCAATCGTTGCTCGATTACCCGGTGAGATCAGGATTTCACCCGCTAAATATCGTGGCTTCATACAATCCGCAATAGACGCCTCGACGACAGGATCAACGGCGGCAACGAGACGCATCAATCGGGCGAGCGAAGCCCTGTTTCTGGAGGTGCGTAAGCCGCCACCTGAATTCAGTGGCAGCACCTGGCTGCCCGCCCGGGAGCTGGAACTTGACCAACACTGGGACGAGATTAGCAATGAATTACAGGTTGGTGATTCGCTCGGACTGACCTTGAGCATCGAGGCTAAAGGGTTGCCTGCCGAAGCACTACCCGCGGATCTGTTATCGATCGATTCCGGCAAGGTCAGGGTTTATGCCGACCAGGAAACACGATCAAACCGGTTTGATGGCCGAGAACTAGTAGGGCGCCTGGAGCAACGCTTCGTGGTTGTTGTTACGGAGCCGGGTGAAATCCAGTTACCTGCGATGAACCTGAAATGGTGGGATGTCGAGCAAGAGGTCGAAAGAATAGCTGCTCTCGCAGGCAAAACCTGGGCTGTGTCCGCGCCAGAAACTGGCGAGGCCGGTATCGATACGGCAGATAAAACAACAAGCTGGTACGGCAAGGGTTCGCCAGGGCTGGTCATCACCTTAGCTCGCGGTAACTGGCCGTGGTACGCGGGAATCGGTGCAACCTTGCTGATCCTTGGCCTGCTGATTAGCATCAAATCAGTACGTGTTCGCATGAGCTCAACAATTGCAGCCCTGCTGGCGCGTCGCCGTAACCGTCAATTATTAAAACAGGCCTGCATCTCTAATAATCCCGTACTTGCCTTTCGCGCACTAGTAACATGGGGCAGGGCGCGCTGGCCGCGCGATAACATCAACGGCCTGTATCAGATCAGGATCAGAACCAACTCCAGTGAGCTTGCCGGGGAACTTCATCGTCTCGACAAGGCATTATATGCAGATCACGCTGCAACATGGCAGGGGCAACCATTGTGGCGGCTGGTTGCTGCCGAGCACCGGCATTTAACAGCTGAAACCGGTACCCGGGAGGACTCGTTGCCGGACCTGTATCCGCAACGTTCCTGATCCGGTCGGTAGCTTATTCGGTAACTAACGACCAACCCTCGGCCGGATGAAAACGTTCGCCGAATTTTGCTTCGTAATCAGACATCGTGGCAACCAGTGATTCTACCCCTTCCTGCAGGCTATAATGCATCGGACCTCCACGAAAAGGCGCAAAACCGGTGCCGAATATTATGCCGGCGTCCAGCAGGTCCTTATCTGTCACGATACCTTCCTTCAGACAGGCCGCAGCCTCGTTAAGGAAACGGAATACAAGCCGGTTCTGGATCATTTTCTGATCTCCGAGATCGGCATCTTTATCCTTAACCGGTTTGCCCTTGTCATAGTTATAAAACCCGCGTCCGGATTTCTTGCCGAGCTGTTTTGAGCTGACGAACTTGTTCAGGCCTTCAGGCACCTCGATGCCATAAGCCGCGGATAAATTCTGCGCTACCGATTGACAGATATCGAGACCCACGGTATCGGCGAGCTCGACCGGTCCCATCGGCATGCCAAAATCGGTTGCTGCCTTGTCGATCGCCTCTGGCGCGACACCTTCGTCGTAGAGCGTGAACGCTTCAACCAGGTAAGGCATCAGGATGCGGTTAACCAGGAAGCCGGGAGAACTCTTTACCGGCAACGGTAATTTGCCAATGTGTTGCGTGAATGCAATCGCGTGCTGCACGGTTTCCTCCGAGGATGAAGCAGTCTGGACGATCTCCACCAGCGGCATCATTGCAACCGGGTTGAAAAAATGAATGCCGACCAGGCGATCAGGCTCTTTTAGCACGGTCGCCAGTGTTTCCAACGGGATGCTCGAGGTGTTGGTTGCGAGCACGGCACCGGGCTTCATGCGCGGTTCGATGTCCTTGTATATTGCATGCTTGGCATCGATATCTTCAAAAATAGCCTCGATCACGACATCAGCCCTGGCGACGCCGTCACCGCCGATGTCTGGAATCAAACGGTCCAGTGCAGCATTGCGCTCCCGGGTTGTTTTCAGGCGCTTGCCGAACAGCTGATGGGCACGCTTGAAGGCATTGCTTAAATACTTTGCTTCCCGGTCCTGCAAGGACACATTGAAACCACGCAATGCACACCAGGCCGCGATATCCCCACCCATGGTGCCAGCGCCGATGACATGCACATGTCTTGGATTGAATGATTTTTTGTCACCCAGTCCCTTTAACCGCGTTTGCAGGAAGAATACCCGGATTAAACTACGCACCTTGTTGCCCTGAATCAAACGTGCAACCGAATTGGCTTCTTCTTCCATCATGCGCTTGTTGTTGCCGTAAAAATTGGCCCAGACATCGAGAATCGCGTAGGGCGCAGGGTAGTGTTGTCGAGGTGCTTTTTTCGCCACCTGTTTTTTCATGTATCCGGCCAACAAGTTGCGAATACCGGGTAAAGACAGAACTTTGCCAATAAACGGCATGCTTTGCCGGCCTGGTTGAGTCAACGCGATCTTGCGCGCGGCGCGTTCAATCTGGCGCTTTGGTTGTGCGCTATCGACCAGTCCGATCGCACGTGCCGCTGAAGCAGTCAATGCCCGCCCGGAAAGCATAATTTCTAATGATTTCAGAGGGTTAACCATCGAAGTGGCACGCACGACACCGCCATAAGCCGGATGAATACCGAGTTTTACCTCGGGCAGACCGATGCGCGTTCCCGCGTCATCGAGAGCAACGCGGTAATCGCAGGCGAGTGCAAGTTCGGTACCCCCGCCCATGCAAAAACCCTCGATTAAGGCGACGGTCGGGCAGGGCAGTGACTCGATTCGGCTAAACAGGGTCTGCCCGCGCTTTATCATGATCAGGGCTTCCTGCGTGGAGGTAACCTCGAGAAACTCGTTTACATCCGCACCCGCGATAAATCCCTTCGCTTTACCCGAGCGAAAAATTATCGCCCTGGGCGGATTATTGTTGATTTCGTCAAGCAGGCTATCCAGTTGTTCCAGTACAGATGCCGAAAGTACATTGGTATCTGTGTCTTGTTTATCGAGGATCAACCACAGGATTCCATCATCATCGCTGTGGCTTTGCCAATCGACTATGGTATCACTCATGACGCACTCCTTTCGATCAGCATCGCGCCGCCCTGACCGCCGCCAATGCATAAAGATGCAACACCAGTACTCGCATTTTTCTGCTCCAGCACTTTTGCCAGGTGTAGCACGATACGGGCACCGCTGGCACCGACCGGATGACCCAGGCTAACGCCGCCGCCATGAATATTCAGGCGCTCAGGCGGAATTTCACCGACGGCAGAGCGCAGCCCCAGTTGCTGTTTGCAGTAATCCTTGTCATTCAGGGCTGCCAGCACTGCGAGCACCTGGGCCGCAAACGCCTCGTTGATTTCCCAGTAATCGATATCGCCAACCTTGAGGCGCTGTGACTTCAACAACGGTGCAATCGCGTGCGCCGGACCCAGGCCCATTTCTGCAGGGCTAAGCGCGGCCCACTCGGTACTGACCAGCCTGGCGAGAATCGGTAAATCGTACTTTTTAACCGCGGCTTCGCTGGCCATAACCAGCGCCGCGGCACCATCGGTAATCTGTGCGCTGTTACCCGGGGTCACAAGTCCATAGGGTTTATCGAAAGCAGGGCGCAATCTAGCGAGCTTTTCCAGGGTTGAATCTGGTCTTACACCATCGTCAAGATCGTAAACTTTGCCACGGGAGTCGAAAATAGGCACAACTTCGGGTAATTCGTTATCCTGCTGGGCCTGGTACAGCTTCAAATGACTTTCCAGCGCAAATTGATCCATCTGGGCGCGCGTAATACCAAACCGATAGGCGATCTGTTCAGCAGTCTGACCCATGTTAAGGCCGACAACCGGATCGGTTAAACCTTTCAACAGTGCAATGACTGGCGCCAACAGGCGTGGGCTGAACCCGCCCAAAACCTTGAATTTCTGCCCGATCGATTTTGCTTCCCACCAGTCAGCCAGCCAGTTCACCATTTTCGGGTGAAACAGCAGTGGTGCCTGGCTCATCGCTTCGATGCCACCGGCCAGTACCAGGTCAGAGCGTCCCGAGGCGATCGACATTGCCGCATTATCGAGCGCCTGCATGCCCGATGCACAATTTCGGTGCACCGTGTAAGCGGGGACCTGGTCCCCACATCCCAGCCTTAGCGCTACGATACGCGCAATGTTGGCTTCATCCGGGCCCGGCATCGTGGAACCGAATATCACCTCGTCGAACTCGGTAGCGGCAAACGGCATGCGCAGTAGTAATGATCTGGCGGCATAAATACCGAGGTCTGCGTGTTTGAATGGTCCCGGCCTTCCGCGTGCTTTCAGGAACGGCGTGCGATTGCCGTCAACCAGGTAAACGGGTTTTGAATATTTCTTGTTGGTAGCTGCCATTTGTTGTCTCGGCTTGGCGAATGGTAAGTCTATATCTTAAGGTGAGGATCATAAACCATGATTTAACCTTGTAATTTGAAACTATTGACCGGTATAAGTTCAGATAACCCGTTAAGTGCCGATCTATCGATATCCTAGTTAGTGCGCATAATGTATATTATGTAAAGTTGTAAATATGTCAGAATACGATAACCCTTCCACTTTCTGGTTTCTGGTTAGCGAGTGGCCTACCCGCGCAGATATTCGTTTTTGGGGTCGAACAAGGGTGCTGAATAAAGTCTTGCCGGAATCAATTCACCGAGGATTTCGATTTCGACCTCGCGGCCCTCTTCAACCAGTGCCACTGGCAGAAATCCAAACGCGATACTTTTTTGCGCGTAATGTGAGTAACCGCCCGATGTCACATAGCCAACCACCTCGCCATCATGCCAGATTGGCTCCCAGGCAACCGCATCGGCATCTGTTGCATCGACCACAAAAGTACACAATTTACGAGCTGCCCCTTTTTCCCGCTCGGCGCGCACAGCGGCCTTGCCGATAAAATTAGCGTCCTTGTCGTAATCGACGAAACGATCGAGACCTGTTTCCAGCGGTGTATAGTCGGGCTTGAATTCTCGCATCCAGGAGCCAAATGACTTGTCCAGTCGCAGGCTCATCATCGCGCGCATACCGAATGGTCGCAGTCCGAGGTCAGCGCCCGCCTCCATCAAGATCTCGTACAACGCTACCTGTTGGTGCCACGACACGTAAAGCTCGTAGCCACGGTCTCCGGTGTAACTAACGCGTTGTACGATAGCCTGGCACTGGCCGACATCGATCTCTTGTATCGACAGGAATGGCATCGCAACGGTCGATATGTCGGTACGGGTTACGCGACCGAGTAACTCCTGTGCCTTCGGGCCTGCAATCTGGAAGCCGATACGCTGTTTGGAAATATTTTCCAAATTGACATCGTTTTGTGGTAAATGCTGCTTAAACCAGCGCATATGGTAAGCCTGCGCTCCAAAAGATGCGGTTACCTGGAATATGTCATCACGCAGACGGCCTACTGTGAAATCACCGATGATCTTACCCCCCGGACTCAACATCGGATTCAGGCTGATGCGACCGACAGCCGGAATTTTGCCCGCCATGATCGTATCGAGATACTGGTGTGCGCCAGGCCCGCTAACTTCGTACTTGCCGAAGTTATGGACTTCGTTAATGCCGACCCCCTCGCGCACTGTTCGACACTCTTCTGCCACGGTGTCGAAGGCATTAGAACGACGAAAGCTCGGAATTTCATAGGGCTCCTCACCTGCCCGGGCAAAATAATTAACGTGCTCCATGCCGTAAGCCGCGCCAAACACGGCATTTTGCTGCTGCCAGATACCGTAGGCGGGCGTGGTGTCGAGCGGTCTTGCAGCGGGTAGTTCTTCATTCGGATATGACACGGTAAAGCGGCGTTGATAATTCTCGGTGACTTTCAAACGGGTATACGAGGGATTACAGTAATCACCAAAACGCGCGACATCCATCGCGAACACGTCGCGTGAAGGCTCACCCCCGATTATCCATTCCGCTAGCGTCAAGCCGACCCCACCGCCCTGGCTGAAGCCAGCCATGACCGCACAAGCAGACCAGTAGTTGCGCAAACCCGGCACCGGTCCTACCAACGGGTTACCATCCGGCGCAAAGGTAAAAGGGCCGTTAATGATGGTCTTGATGCCGGCCTCGGCCAGCACCGGGTAACGTTTAAACGCAAATTCCATCGAATCGCCGATGCGATCCAGGTTTTCAGTCAATAACTCGTGACCGAAATCCCAGCGCGTGCCGTCTACTGCCCACGGAACGCAATTCTGCTCGTAAAAACCGATCACCAGCCCCTTCCCTTCCTGGCGCAGATAGCTCTCCCCCTCCGGGTCCATCACATGCGGTAATTCCGCATTGCGTTCAAACACTTCGGCTATATCGTCGGTTGCAAAATACTGGTGTTCCATGGGATGCAGCGGCAGGTAAACGCCCGCCATTGCACCGACTTCTCGAGCCCACAGGCCGGCTGCATTGACCAGCTGCTCGGCCACGATCGTGCCCTGCTCGGTTACCACTTCCCAGTTCCCGTCGGCACGCGGATTGGTCTCGAGCACGGGATTACGCAGGATGATTTCGGCACCCTGCATCTGGGCTGCCTTGGCGTAGGCATGGGTGGTTCCCGAGGGGTCGAGATGCCCATCCAGCGGATCGTAAAGCGCCCCGAGCACGCCGTCGGTGTTGGTAATGGGGCTAAGCTTGCGAATCTCCTCGGGGGTTACCAGCTCGGTATCGAGACCCATGTGCCGATGCATCGCGCGGGCGGATTTCAGAAAGTCGAGACGTTCTGGAGATTCAGCCAGGGTAAGGCCGCCGACGTGGTGCAAACTGCAGGACTGACCGGTAATCTCCTCGAGTTCACGGTAGAGGCGGATTGTGTATCCCTGCAAAGCAGCCATGTTGGTGTCGGCATTCAAGGTGTGAAATCCACCCGCCGCATGCCAGGTCGAGCCTGAGGTCAGCTCGGAACGCTCGATCAGGACGACGTCTTTCCAGCCGAGCCTGGTTAAATGGTAGATAACGCTGCAACCGACTACACCGCCGCCAATGACAACAACCTGAGCATGTGAGCGCATGGCAATGACCCTAATGTTGAAGCGCGAGCGAAGTCGCGCAGCCGATACTGATTACATCGCGAATTTTAGCCACAATGCCCCACGTCATCGTGCGAGCTCCAGTTCGCGTCGTCGCTCACTCGCATACTGTTCCAGCGATTTGCGAATCGAAGCGTCGATTTCGGGCTCCTGGTAATCCTTGAGGGCCTGACGATAAACCTTGTTGGCACGCTGAAAGGCCGTTTGCTCACCGTTCTCAACCCAGGTTTCAAAGTTGCTCCAGTCCGAGACAATCGGCTCGTAAAACGCGGTGGTGTAGTTCGCGATGGTATGAGCTGTTCCGAAAAAGTGACCCCCATGCCCGGCCTCGGCGATGGCTTCTAACGCCAGGGTCGATTCATCTACCTGCAGCGGCTTCAGGGTTTCGGCCATCATTTGCAGCATATCGATATCGATAATAAATTTCTCGAATGACGCGCACAGCCCGCCTTCGAGCCATCCCGCGGCATGCTTGATAATCTGGGCGTGCCCCATGACCGCGCCCCAGAGCGACA
>CAXMSP010000100.1:0-8411 GCA_964196225.1 uncultured Gammaproteobacteria bacterium
AGGTAGCCCAAATGAGCATTTTCGAAAGTTATCGTGAACGATTCGACCAGCACCTGCAGGAAGAGTACTCGCTGCAGGAATACCTCGAACTCTGTAAAAAAGACCCCCTGGTTTACGCAACTGCGGCAGAGCGCATGCTGACCGCAATTGGCGAACCCGAGTTGGTAGATACCTCGCAGGATTCCCAGCTCAGTCGCATATTTTCCAATAAACTGATCGCGCGCTACCCGGCCTTTTCCGAATTTTACGGTATGGAGGAGGCGATCGAACAAATCGTTTCCTATTTCAAGCATGCCGCGCAGGGATTAGAGGAAAAGAAACAGATTCTCTATCTGCTGGGTCCGGTCGGCGGGGGCAAGTCATCACTCGCTGATCGGCTCAAGATTTTAATGGAGAAAATGCCGATCTACGCGATCAAGGACTCCCCGGTATTCGAGTCACCGTTGGGATTGTTTGACGTTAATGAAGATGCCGCAATCCTGGAGCAGGATTTTGGTATTTCCAAACGCCACCTGAACAAGATCATGTCGCCCTGGGCCGCCAAACGCCTTATTGAATTCGGCGGCGATATCACGCAATTCAAGGTGGTCAAGATCCAGCCCTCAATTCTGAACCAGGTCGCCATCGCAAAAACCGAACCCGGTGACGAGAATAACCAGGATATTTCAGCGCTGGTCGGTAAGGTTGATATCCGCATGCTGGAGCATTATGCGCAAAATGATGCCGATGCTTATAGTTACTCCGGGGCACTGTGTCGGGCCAACCAGGGATTGATGGAATTCGTGGAAATGTTCAAGGCGCCGATCAAGGTATTGCATCCACTGCTGACTGCCACCCAGGAAGGTAACTACAATGGCACCGAGGGGCTTTCCGCGTTGCCGTTTGAGGGTACTATCCTCGCGCATTCAAATGAATCAGAGTGGCAGGCATTCCGTAATAACAAGAACAACGAGGCCTTCCTCGACCGGGTATACATCGTCAAGGTGCCGTACTGCCTGCGCGTATCAGAAGAAATTCGGATTTACGACAAGTTGTTGCATAACAGCTCCCTCTCGGAAGCCTCTTGCGCGCCGAGCACACTCGAAATGCTGGCGCAGTTCAGCGTTTTGTCGCGCCTGTTGGCGCCGGAAAACTCGAGTATTTATTCGAAGATGCGTGTCTATGATGGGGATAGCCTCAAGGATACAGACCCGAAGGCGAAGTCTTACCAGGAATACCGTGATTATGCCGGTGTTGACGAGGGCATGAGAGGTCTATCTACGCGTTTTGCGTTCAAGATCCTGTCGCGCGTATTTAATTTTGACCAGACCGAGGTCGCCGCAAACCCGGTGCACCTGCTCTATGTGCTTGAGCAACAAATTGCACGCGAGCAATTTCCTCAGGATTCGCATGATCGTTACCTTGAACATATCAAGGCCTTCCTGGTGCCTAACTATGTCGAGTTTATCGGCAAGGAGATCCAGACTTCTTACCTCGAGTCATACTCGGAATACGGTCAGAACATTTTCGACCGCTATGTCATCTACGCTGATTTCTGGATCCAGGACCAGGAATACCGTGATCCGGAAACGGGTGAAAACTTTGGACGAGCGTCACTCAATGAGGAACTCGAAAAAATTGAAAAACCGGCGGGCATTTCCAATCCCAAGGATTTTCGCAACGAAGTGGTTAATTTTGTATTACGAGCGCGTGCTCAGAACGACGGCAACAACCCGGAATGGGTGAGCTATGAAAAATTGCGCACGGTAATCGAAAAG
This sequence comes from uncultured Gammaproteobacteria bacterium, assembly GCA_964196225.1. Lineage (GTDB taxonomy): Bacteria > Pseudomonadota > Gammaproteobacteria. Next base: position 1,758 of record CAXMSP010000100.1, read on the forward strand.
AAAATGTTTTCCAACACCGAAGAATTACTACCAGTGATTTCTTTCAGCGCAAAAGCTTCCGAGGAAGACGAAAAGAAGCATGCCAACTTTGTTTCGCGTATGGTCGAGAAAGGCTATACCGAGAAACAGGTACGCCTGTTATGTGAATGGTATCTGCGCGTCCGAAAATCTTCTTAAGCAATGGGTCCGATCGCGAGAAGACTGACATGGCGCAACTCATTGACAGACGGCCGAACGCAAAAAACAAGAGCACGGTAAACCGGCAACGATTTTTAAGGCGTTATAAGAAGCAGATAAAAAAAGCGATCTCGGAACAGATTTCGGAGCGTTCAATCACCAATATCGACGGCGGCGAAAGCGTGTCGATTCCAACTCGTGATATTTCGGAGCCAACCTTCCGCAGTGATAAGGGTGGTGTTCGAGAAGGGATTTATCCTGGTAACAAGGAATTCACGCAGGGTGACAAGATCAAACGTCCGCTCAACCAGGGCCAGGAAAAGGGTCGACGCGCGAGTGATAGCGGTGAAGGCGATGACGAATTTGCCTTTGAAATCTCGAAGGATGAGTACCTCGATATGCTGTTTGACGATCTCGAGTTGCCCAACCTGAGAAAGAACCAGTTGCGCAAGATGACCAAGAGCAAAACCGTGCGCGCCGGTTTCACCAGTGACGGTGTACCTACAAACATCAATATTGTGCGATCCCTGCGCTCGGCATTGTCTAGACGCATTGCCATGGGAGCAGAGCCGAGGCGAGTTCTGCACGAGCTCGAAGCGGAATTGCAGGCCCTGGAGCAGGAAGTGGGTGGTGACGAAACTAAACGCCTTGCACTGCAGGAAGAAATCGAAGTTTTACGCGGTCGTATTCGCAGGATTCCCTTCATCGACACTTTCGATTTGCGTTTCAACAATTTTGTTCAGCGCCCGGAACCTACTTCCCAGGCCGTGATGTTTTGCCTGATGGATGTCTCGGGGTCCATGGACCAGGAAACCAAGGATATCGCCAAGCGCTTTTATATTCTGCTTTATCTGTTCTTGACTCGCAGCTATCGCGACGTTGACGTGGTTTATATTCGTCATCACACACAGGCCAAGGAGGTCGACGAAGAAGAATTCTTCTACTCGCGTGAGACCGGGGGCACGATCGTGTCGAGCGCATTGGAAATGACCCGCGATATTATCGCCCAGCGTTATCCGCCGACCGACTGGAACATTTATGCCGCCCAGGCTTCTGATGGTGATAACTGGAACGATGACTCCCCGGTTTGCGAACAAATCCTGGCCAAGCAACTGTTACCCCAGTTGCGCTATTTCGCTTATGTTGAAATTACCAAGCGCGATCACCAGGGATTATGGGATCACTATTCCCGCCTGCTGGAGAGCAATGATAATTTTGCAATGCAACATATTCGTGAGTATGAAGATATATACCCGGTATTCCGTGAATTTTTCAGGAAACAAACCCAATGAGCGAACCGATCTCGACCGGAGCAGAATGGACCTTCGAATTGATCGAGGAATACCACGCTGAGATTGCCAATATCGCCGAGGAATTCAACCTCGATACCTATCCTAATCAGATCGAGTTGATTACCGCCGAGCAGATGCTGGATGCCTACGCCAGTATCGGCATGCCGATCGGCTACAGCCACTGGTCGTTCGGCAAGCATTTTATTCGCAACGAACAACAGTACCGGCGCGGGCATATGGGTTTGGCCTACGAAATCGTGATTAATTCAAATCCCTGCATCGCCTATTTAATGGAAGAAAATACCATGATGATGCAGGCATTGGTGATTGCGCATGCCTGTTTCGGACACAATTCATTTTTCAAGGGCAACTACCTGTTCCGGGCATGGACCGATGCCGAGGCAATCATCGATTACCTGGTTTTTGCCAAGCGCTATATTAGCGACTGCGAAGAGCGTTACGGTATCGATGAGGTTGAGAATCTGCTTGATTCTTGCCATGCGCTACAGAATCATGGCGTCGATCGTTACAAGCGACCCAATCCGGTTTCAATGCGCGAAGAAAAGGAACGGCTCAAGGAACGTGAAGCCTACCTGCAGTCACAGGTTAACGACCTATGGCTCAAAACCGTGCCGCAAAAAGAGGCTGCGGAAGAGGATATGACACAGCCGAATTTCCCGGAAGAACCGCAGGAAAATATCCTTTACTTTATCGAGAAGAACGCACCTCTGCTCGAAGCCTGGCAGCGCGAAGTGGTGCGCATCGTGCGCAAGATCGGCCAGTATTTTTACCCGCAACGTCAAACCCAGGTGATGAACGAGGGTTGGGCCTGCTTTTGGCATTATCATATTATGAATACCTTGTACGATCGGGGCAGGGTTACCGAAGGCTTCATACTCGAATTCCTGCAAAGCCATACCAACGTCGTGGCACAGCCGGAGTTTGACAGCGAACACTTCAGTGGTATCAATCCCTATGCGCTGGGTTACGCAATGATGACCGATATCAAGCGAATCTGTGTCGATCCGGACGAGGAAGACCGCAAGTGGTTCCCCGACATCGCTGGTTCGAACTGGCAGGAAACACTTGATTTTGCAATGCGTAACTTCAAGGATGAGAGCTTCGTTTCGCAATTCCTGTCGCCACGACTGATCCGGGAATTCAAACTGTTTTCAATTCTCGATGACGAGCAGCTCACTGAACTCGAGGTGACCTCGATTCACAATGATGCGGGTTACCAGCATATACGCCAGGCATTGTCGAACCAGTATAACCTCAGCATGAACGAGCCCAATATCCAGGTTTATAATGTCGACATCCGGGGTGATCGTACGCTTACCCTGCGTCACGTTCCGCACAATGATATTCCCCTGGCTGATAACCGCGAAGAAGTGTTGAAACATTTGCGCCGCCTGTGGGGATTTGGCGTCAAGCTCGAATCGCTTGACGTTGAGGGCAAGGTCAAAAATACCGGGGAATGCCCGGCCTGAAAAACTTCAACCGCCCTTGATCGGCGGTAGTAATACTACTTCATCTTTTTCCTGGATCGTGATTTCAGCGTAATTCTCGCGTGAAACTTTTTCATCGTTCAGAATCACGATGTAGGGCTTATTAGCTGGTATCGGAATTTGTTGCAACAGCGCTTCGAGACTGCCGCCATCTGCAGCGCTAATTTTACACTTGTTGAAGGAACTGCCGGCGGGAAGAAAGTGACGCAGGCCGCCGAAAAGGGTTACCGAGATATCCATCTGGGGATCAAGCGCTGCGCCCGGAAATTAATCCAGGCCGAGTCGTTGCAAAGTTTCGCTGGTAGGCACGCCTTCAGCATCCCAGCCGCATAGCTCGTAATACTCGGGCAGCATTTCATCAAGACGACACACGAGTCCCTTACCGGTGCCGACATCGGCCGGTTCCTCGAGAATACGCTTCGGTAAGGTATCGTCCTTCTTGCCGAGGCCGGCTTTGAGGTTGAACAGCTTTTCCAGTACCCAGATCCGTTCACCGGTTTCACGCATACGTTCATCGCTACTCCAGTCGCTCTCGCAGGCGGCATCCACCAGGGTGCGGTAGTCTTCCAGACCCCAACCACAACCGCCGGGAAACAGGCACAGGCCGCTTGAGTCCAGGAAAGCGACGTCACGTTGAGAATCGCGAACGATTTCTGCTTTACCCTCGATTTCGGTGGTTTCAAAGTCGTGTCCATAAGGATCGGCACGCAGGTGACAGGCGCCACGGTTACTGGTCGCGTAAGCGAGCCCCATGCCCTGCATCGAGCGACCGTCGTAGGCCGCAAACTCCTGCCCCTTGACCGTCATTGATAGATCCGGGTGCCCGTATTTTTCGCACAGGCGCCTGGAACCCATCGCGATATCGACACCAAAGCCTTCGCCCTTACCGACCAGCTCTGCAATCTGGCACAGTGCCTCGGCCGAGCCAAATTCAAGCTTGATTCCCCCGGTGATTTTGTCATCGATGGCACCAATATCGTAGAGTTCCATCGCCGCGGCGATCGAGCCGCCGAGTGAGATCGGGTCCATGCCGTATTCGTTGCAGATGAAACCCGCGAATGTTGCTGCATCGATATCGTCAATGCCGCAGGCTGAACCGAGTGCGTACGCGGTTTCATACTCGAGACCGCCCGAGGCACCGTGGTACTCGGGCCTGTCCTTGACCGAAAAATGGGTTGGGTCAATTTTGCAGATGCGGCCACAACCGATAGTGCAACCGAAGCAGGCACCGTTGGTCACGATATTGGTGTGACCGTTTTCATTCGGGGTATGCATCGCTTCCGGGTTGAGCTTGTTTGCGCCTTCAAAGCGCACGCTGCGGTTGTTTCGAGTCGGCAGGCTGCCGAAACCGTTAGTGACGTCGATCATCGCCAGGGTGCCGTCGCGAGACATTTCATCACGGTCTGTCATACGCGCATTCACTTCATTGACGATTTTGTAGAACGCCTTGGGATCCTTGTTACGCACGCCTTTAGTACCGCGTACCGCAATCGTCTTGATTTTCTTGGAACCCAACACCGCACCAACCCCGGAGCGGCCGGCGGCGCGATGCTTGTCGTTGATCACGCAGGCGTAGCGGCACAGTGTTTCCCCCGCCTGTCCAATCCCGGCAAAGCGCATCAACGGATCCCGGTATTTTTTTGCCAGTATATCCTCGGTTTCCCAGACGGTTTTGCCCCAGATTTCGCTGGCATCACAAATTTCGACCTTTTCATCTTCGATATGCAGGTAAACCGGTTTTTCCGATTCGCCCTCGATGATCAGTAAATCGTAACCCGCCATTTTCAATTCTCCGCCGAACTTGCCACCAGAATTGGAACAGGCGATGGCCCCGGTAAGCGCTCCCTTGGTCACGACGGTATAACGTCCACCGGTAGAGGCCATGGTCCCCGTTAGCGGGCCGGTAGCGAAGATAATCTTGTTCTCTGCCGACAACGCATCCGCGGCCGGGTCCATTTCCTCAAACAGGTACTTGCTGCCGAGTCCGCGTGAGCCAAGATATGCCTCGGCCCATTCCATGTTAAGCGGCTCGATAACGCAGCTACCGTTGCTCAGGTTGACGCGAAGAATCTGTTGTTGCCAGGCCATCGGGGTTCCTCCGAGAAATTATTGTGTTCTGGGCGTGATTGTATATCCTGCTGATCTGTTTTAACACATGTAAGCGTCCGTGAAACGGCCAAAATAGAGGTGGTAATCAATGATCAGGGTAATCATCGAGCGCGAAATCGTGGAAGGCCTGGAGCAATACTATGAATCTGCCATTGCGGATCTGCTCGGTGTGATGGCGAATGCTTCGGGTTACCTGTCGGGAGAATCATCGGTTGAAATTCATCGCCCAAATCGATACGTGGTGATTACGCGCTGGACCGATGAAGCCGCCTGGAACCGCTGGTTTCAGTCAAGCGAGCGCCAGGAATTGTTAGATGCGATCAGGCCATTCTTGCTCAAGGAAGAAAAGTTTACGCTTTTGCAGCAACTGATTTTTCATCGGGATCAGTCAATCGCCTGAACGCTGTCATCCAGGCAGGTTTTTAGCGTCGAGTTGCGTTTTCCGATTTCAAGATTAAGTTGAACTAAGCGGTAAATTCAGTCGACGACCGATCCCGATATCAGTTAAAATTGCGCGCTAGTCAGCTGGATAATCGCTGGTTCCTGTCTTTAAGATTGGGAACTGGAGGAAAGTCCGGGCTCCACAGGGCAGAGTGCCAGATAACGTCTGGGGGGCGTAAGCCCACGGCCAGTGCAACAGAAAGCAAACCGCCAGCTACGGCTGGTAAGGGTGAAAGGGTGCGGTAAGAGCGCACCGCGCTTCTGGTAACAGAAGTGGCAAGGTAAACCCCACTCGGAGCAAGACCAAATAGGAAAACAATGGCGCGGCCCGCGTCGTTTTCGGGTTGGTCGCTTGAGGCTGGAAGGCGACTTTCAGTCCAGATGAATGATTATCCTCGACAGAACCCGGCTTACAGGCTGACTATCAACTTTGAGGGGGCGCATTCCATTGCGCCCCTTTATTTTGAAACCCTAAAAATTGTGCAAAATCGCACAAAATCTCCCCCCCACTTAATGTTTCACATTAACTACTAGATCTAAGTATCGGTTTTGGTTGCGTATTATTATATGGACTTTAAGTTAATAAGCTAAGTTATTGACGTCATTGAGAAAAAACCAGTATTTGAACCCCAAATTTACTTGACTTGTGGTAATAATCAGCCATATTGTGTCTCTAGGTGGGTAAAAGTGGCACAAAGTGTCATAAAACGGGTTAAACGTGCACAAATTTCGAGGGGTTTCCAATTTATCTTTGGATGCGAAGGGCAGAATTGTTCTACCCGCGCGTTATCGCGAACGGCTACTCGAAATCTGTCAAAGCCAGTTGATCATTACTATCGATACCGATCAACCCTGTCTGTTAATTTACCCGCTTCCCGAATGGGAATTGATCGAAGAAAAAATCGAAGCCCTGCCAAGCTTCAATCCCACCACCCGTCGTATTCAGCGTTTGTTGATTGGTCATGCTACCGAGGTCGAGGTTGATACCAATGGTCGAATGCTGCTGTCCAATCCGTTGCGAGAATATGCCCAGCTCGGAAAAAAGGTGGTGCTCATAGGGCAGGGCAAGAAGTTCGAGCTTTGGGATGAATCACTCTGGGCCGAGCGCATGGAGTCCTGGTTGGGCG
>CAXMSP010000101.1:0-54230 GCA_964196225.1 uncultured Gammaproteobacteria bacterium
GCGCGCGAGCTTGAGATTATCTTCGAGCGTTTCACTGACATCGGCGATATTGGCCTCGATCTCGGTCGGCTGGGTCGCCTCGTTGCGGACCTTCACTAACGAGTCGATAAACGCGTTAAAGCGATCAAACCAGTCCTGTGACGTTTCGCCCTGCTGTGGTTCCGAGGCGGTTTCATCCACGCGCAGCGCGAAGCCGGGTTCCAGCACTCGTACCTGGCGGCGCAGCTGTGCCAGGATCAGGGTCATGCCCACCAGGTCGGCACGCTTGCGCGTTTTCAGGTCGGCGATTTCCTCGCTGATCATGACCCGGACCGGCAACAGCCCGGGATCACCGGTGAGTGCGATCCGGTCGCTCGCCGCCTGCAACGTGATCGCGGCACCCTCGAAATCGTCCTGCAGGATCAATTTGTGCTGCGCGACGCGCATCAGGTATTCGACTTCGGCAAGTTGCCAGTCATTCTTATCGCGCCCATAGAGCTCGTAGAGTTTCTCGCTTGACTCCCGCAGGCCCTGTTGCTCGACCCCGAGTTCATCGATCTTTCTGCCGAGACTGCCGATATCGCCTTTAAGGGGCGACAGGCTGGAGTCGAGCCGGGCATTGCCCGCCTTGCCTTCCAGTTGCTGTTGCAACTCGCCGATCGTCGTCTCGTAGTCACGGGCGATCTGTTGCTGTTGCCACCAGTAGTAACCCGCCGCGCCGGCAAGCAACAGAATTAACAGGAAATTGAATAAGCCGAACCAGGATCGGCGCGGTTTCGGCGGTGCAGGTTGATCGGGCTTCGCTTCCGGTGGAGTTTCGGTCTCGCCGGACCCCTTGCCCTCGGCTACCAGTGGGGTTTCGGTTTCGCCTGACCCCTCGCTCTCGTCTACCGGTGAGGTTTCGGCTTCGCCTGACCCCTCGTCCTCGAGCGATGGTGAAGTTTCGTCTTCGCCGGATGCCTCGATCTCGAGCGCTGGCGAGGTTTCGTCTTCGCCGGATACCTCGATCTCGAGCGCTGGCGAGGTTTCGTCTTCACCGGATGCCTCGATCTCGAGCTCAACTTCGGAATCTGCTACCTGTATGGAATCCGGACTACTGGCCAATCCCTCGGGGCCTTTTTCCTTGTCGCTCGATGAATCTTCTTTACTCATATCTTATTAGTGTCGAGGTCAGCGCTGATCCGCCCAATCGCATATCGTCTGCTGGATTCCTTCGTCGCTTGCGCTTTGCGCGATAACGATGGGTGCATTATGTCCCAGTTTCAGTGCCGATTCACGCATTCTTTCGCTAATCAAAAGCCACGGGATTTGGTGCAATCGCTCGGCGGCGGCGGCGTCTACCAGCTCGAACAGGTTATGCATGCCCTCGTTACTGGTCAATATTGCGAGCGTTGGGAACGCACCATCCACCAGGCGGTTGAAGGCAGACCGATCGCAGGGTGGCAGCTCGCGCCGGTATACCTCGCAATAGTCAACCTCCGCACCGCGTGCAGCCAGTTCATCACCGAGCAGGTTGCGACCCAGTTGGCCGCGAAAAATCATAATGCGTTTACCCGCGACCTGCTGCAAGGCTTTGGCCTCGAGCAGGGCTTCACTGTTATAGGGTTCGCCTGCAACCAGGCATTGGTCCAGGTTCTCGATCCAATCGGCGAGTGCATGCCGGGTCGCTCCACCGATCACGCCAAAGGTCGTGTCGGTAGCAAGCCGTGCAGTTTCGATAAATTGAAACGCCCCATCAACCGCATTACGACTGACAAATAACAGGATATCGTATTGCCCGATATCCTGGGTCAGCCTTTGCCGCAAGACGTCGTTTTCAGTCAGTTCGATTTCGATTACCGGAAATGACAGAACTCGAGCGCCATCCTGCTCGAGCAACGTGGTAAGTTCGGCCTGCTGATGTCGAGGCCGGGTATTCAGAATCACCTGGCCCTTTAGACCCGACGGCACGCCTAGTCCCGCAGCCTGGCAAGGATACGATCGGCGCCCTGTGCCAGCAGTTGATGCGCCAGTTGCACCCCGAGAGCGTGGGCCTCCGAGCTGCTGCCACGGATTTCTGCACGCAGAATTTGACTGCCGTCGGGTTCACCCACCAGACCTCGCAGGTAAATCTGATCGTGTTCGAGCACCGCGTAACCCGCAATTGGCACCTGGCAGCCACCGCTCAGGGTTTCATTCAAGGCACGTTCGGCGGAGATCCTGAGCGTGGTTTCGGCATGCGCGAGTGGTGCGATCAGCTCGCGCAATTGTTCATCGTCGCTACGAATCTCGATGCCGAGTACACCCTGGCCGATCGCAGGCAGACAGTCCTCGGGGGCGATCGCGGCCTTGATGCGCTCGACAAACCCGAGGCGCTGTAATCCCGCTGCGGCAAGGATAATGGCATCGTATTCACCCGCATCGAGCTTGGCGAGGCGAGTATTGACGTTGCCACGTAACCAGTCGACGCGCAATTCAGGGTAGCGCTCGCGGATCTGGGTCTGACGGCGCAGACTGGAAGTGCCAACCAGTGAACCGGCGGGCATCTCGGCGAGACTTTTATGATGGTTCGAGACGAATGCATCACGCGGGTCTTCGCGCTCCATGACGAGTGCAAGCTCAAGCCCATCGGGAAAATCTACCGGCACATCCTTGAGTGAATGCACGGCAAGATCGGCGCGACCGTCGAGCAGGCCAAGTTCAAGCTCCTTGACGAACAGGCCCTTGCCGCCCACCTTGGCAAGTGGTGCATCGAGCATTTTGTCGCCGCTGGTTTTCATCGTTACCAGCGCTATCTTGATCTGCGGATGCAAGGCTTCAAGACGGGTCGCAACGTGCTCAGCCTGCCACAGCGCCAACGGGCTGCTGCGGGTAGCGATACGCAGTTCTGATCTGGGTTTGGCCATGCCGGTTACAGGTTCCTGATGATTTTACGCACGCCTGGCAGGTGTCGGCGACTGACCTCGAGAGTATCGTCAATATCGCGGAAGGTGAGACACTGGCCGTCATCTTCGGACTGCATCCCGGCAAGCCGAGACAGGCTTACCAGCGCATTGCGATGGATGCGATGAAATCGATCACCAAATTCGGTCTCGAGACCCTTGAGCGCATCCTCGATCAATACCTCGCCCTCGGTATGACGCACGGTGACGTATTTCTGTTCAGCGTGGAAATAGTAAATATTTTCGATCGGTACCAGCACCAGGCTACCGCGCACTCGCGCACAAATATGCTGGCGCGGTTCGAGTCCTGACAGCACGCCATTGCTTCGGCTGGTCTGGGCACGGGTTGGCCGGATGCTTGCATCCAGCGCAGCTTGCAGGCGCTCCTGTTTAACCGGTTTGAGCAGGTAGTCAACCGCGTGGGTTTCGAAAGCTTCGAGTGCATGATCTGAGAACGCCGTGACGAAGATAACCGCGGGTGGTTCATCGAGTTTGGCGATATGACGCGCGGCCTCGATACCGTCCATGCCCGGCATCCGTATATCCAGCAACACGATATCAGGTTCGAGACTCTGCGCCATTCCCAGCGCCTCCAGTCCGTTAACCGCCTCACCCACCAGTTTGTGCGCATCGAGTTCACCCACCATGCGCGACAGGCGATCGCGTGCCGGTTTTTCATCGTCGACTATCAGTATCTTCACGCGGCCTCCACGCTCGGAATTGTTAATTTTATAGTATAGCGTGTCTCTGTTTCGGATAAATCCATTGCAGCCAAACCACCAAACGCCAGGGCGAGGCGCTCCCGGATATTCTCCAGTGCCATGCGATTACCCTGGCGTCTTCCCGCTTGCTGCACCGGTATCAGTGGGTTGGAGATTAAAATTTCAATGTCGGTACCCGATTCATGAATATCGATCTCGATGATTCCACCACCCGGCAGGGGTTCAATCCCATGGTAAATCGCGTTTTCTACCAGCGGCTGCAGGGTCAGCGCCGGCAGGTTGAGCTTTGGTTCCGGTGTTGGCATTTTCCACATCACTTCGAGTCGGTCACCAAGGCGCAAGGCCTCGAGGTCGATATAGCTGCGCGTCAGCTCCAGTTCCTGTTTAAGAGAGATGCTGGATTCGGCCGCGAGGCTGGCCCGAAACAGGTCCGAAAGGTTCTCAATCGCCTGTTCGGCGAGGTCCGGCTGGTCGTGGGTAAGGCTGGCGATAGTATTCATGCTGTTGAACAGGAAATGAGGTCGTATGCGTGCCTGCAGTGCCTGCAACCGTGCTTGCGCCTGTACCTGCAGGCGCTGATCAGACTCGTAATGGAGATAAAAGTAACGCAGTGCGAGACCGATCAGAATGGCTGCAACGGACAGGTTGCGAATTAGCGTGTAGCCTACGTCCTGTGCGGTCGGGCCAAATCGCAATATGTCTCCCATGCTTAAACTGCCGAAGCTTACCAACAGTGTCATCAGCAAGGTGGTTGTAATTGCAATGATTGTGGTGTGCAGGTGATCCCCAAGCCAACCCCGGCGCATGAAAAGGCATAACAGTGCCGCGGTAATCATGCCGACCCACAGCATCGCAACCGAGATCAGCGCGATATGAACGAACAGGCTCCCCCCGCCAAAGCTGACCAGCGCGAATACGATCGCGATCAGTTCAACCACCAGTAGCAGGCGCAAAAACGCTTCCCCATCGCAGAAATTGGGCAGGTAAGTCGTGTTTTCGGAGCCGGGTATACTTTTTTCTGTATTATCTGGCATAAAGAGTTGATTTGTTCGTCTTGCGCTGCAAGCATACAACAATATCCACCGCAATGTGCTGTCGTATTACGCACACTTTTAGGGTAGCCAAACGACCAGATATCAATGAGCAAAGACGATACCCGCATGTGGGGCGGGCGTTTCAATCAACCCACCGATGAGTTCGTACAGGCGTTTACCGCCTCGGTCGGTTTTGACCGGCGGCTGGCGCACGCCGACATCGAAGGTTCGCGGGCGCACGCGATGATGTTAAAACACATCGGCGTGCTCAATTCCGACGAGCTAACCGCAATTAAATACGGCCTGCAACAGATTCGGGATGAAATCGATGCTGGCAAGTTCGCCTGGTCAGTGGCGCTCGAAGACGTGCACATGAACATCGAGGCGCGCCTGACTGAACTGGTCGGTGATGCCGGCAAGAAACTACACACCGGGCGCTCGCGCAACGATCAGATCGCGACTGACATTCGGCTTTACCTGCGTGAACAGATCGAGGCCTGCAGACACGCAATACGCAACTTTCAAAACGGGCTGCTCGATCTCGCTGAACGCGAAGCGCAGACAATTATGCCCGGGTTTACCCATTTACAGGTCGCGCAACCGGTCAGCTTCGGCCACCACATGCTGGCCTGGTTTGAAATGCTCGATCGTGATCATGGCCGACTTACCGATTGCACAGCTCGCATGAACCAGATGCCACTTGGCAGTGCCGCGCTCGCCGGCACCTCCTTTGAGCTCGATCGCGAGTACACCGCTGAGCTGCTTGGCTTTGATATGCCCAGCCGCAATTCGATCGATGCGGTCAGCGATCGGGATTTTGCCATCGAATTTTGCGCCGCTGCCGCGATCTGCATGGTGCACCTGTCACGCATGGCCGAGGAACTCGTTCTATGGTCGAGTGCACAGTTCAATTTTATCCAGCTGCCGGACCGTTATTGCACGGGTTCTTCGATCATGCCGCAAAAGAAAAACCCAGATGTGCCCGAGCTGGTGCGCGGCAAGGCCGGACGCGTAACCGGTCATCTGATGAACCTACTGATGCTGATGAAAGCGCAACCGCTGGCATATAACAAGGATAACCAGGAAGACAAGGAGCCGTTGTTCGATACCCTCGACACCTTGATCGATTCATTGCGCGCATTCGCAGACATGGTGCCGTCACTCAGTGTTAACCGCGACAGTGCCTATCAAGCCGCGCAACAGGGATATGCGACGGCGACCGATCTGGCCGACTACCTGGTCAAGAAAAATGTAGCCTTCCGCGACGCCCACGAAGTGGTCGGCAAAGCAGTCGCGTTTGCGATCGAGCAAGGCAAGGACCTGAGCGAGTGCACGCTGCAGGAACTACAGAAGTTCGACCCGCGCATCGAGCAGGATGTGTTTGAAGTGTTGACACTCGAAGGCTCGCTCAATGCGCGCAACATCACCGGTGGAACCGCCCCGGAACAGGTGTTGTTCCAGATCAACGCGGGGCGCGAAAGGATCAAGAAATAACATCATATTAGAGTTTTTTCTAGCCACTCGGCGAGATGGAAGATTTCCTGTTCGGAAACGCTGTGCGCCATGCCCTTGTATTCATGCCATTCAACCTCGTAGCCGCCATTTTCAAGCGCGGCGCGCGTTTCGTAGGCAAGGGCCACCGGCACCACCGGGTCGGCCGAGCCATGCGCCAGCAAAATCGGGATACCCTCGTTGGTGGCGGACTTTTCTTGCTCCAGTGATTCCGCGAGCGGCAGAAAAGTAGACAGGGCGATGATACCGGCAAGTTGCTTGGCGTGACGCAGACCCGCGTGCAATACGATGGCGCCTCCCTGAGAGAATCCCGCAAGCACGATGCGTTCAGGCGCGATGCCTTTGGAGATTTCGGTATCCACAAGCTTACTGACCACTTCAGCCGAAGCACGGATACCTTTTTCATCGGCCTCGGCGCTGATGTCCGCGGTGCGAATATCAAACCAGGCGCGCATCACGAAACCCTGGTTGATGGTGACCGGCATCATCGGTGCATGCGGAAACACAAAACGAATATTCAGGCCGGGATCAAGGCGCAGTTCGGGAACGATGGGCTCAAAATCGTGCCCGTCGGCACCGAGCCCATGTAGCCAGATCACGCAAGTATCGGGCGCATGCACGCCAGTTTCTATTACCAGGGGATCATCAGCCATGACAGGTCTCGTTAGCAGCAAAGGCCGGATTATAGCGGTGGATCGTAAATCCTTCACGCACTATTCAAATCGCTCAAAGGACTGCGGACCCCACGGGCACCAAGCTTCAGCACGTGGGTGTAAATTTCGGCGGGTTTGACATCTATGAACATAATGGTGCGTTTGCTGTAACGACGCACAGTCATAAAATCTGCAATGGAATCAAGAAACGGTGAAGGGTTACGAAGTGCTGACGGCATAGTACGAATACTTTCGTTAAACTATTCCGCCAACCCTATCAACCTGGCACAACAATTCAAGGGTATTATCAAGTCAAATACCTGATAATTATGGAATCAATACCGAGTGGGGAAATTTTCTGATGGAATTCAATAACATTACAATGACAATCCCCACCAATCCCGATTACCAAGTCATCCTAACAATATGTATTATAAGGGCGAAGACCTTTTAAATAGGCTGTTAGAGGTCAGTAACGATGAAAACACTTTCAACAATCGGACTGCTGATCGTCATTGGAATTGGGGCATATATTTACTCCATAAATAAACAAATTTCAGATATCGAAGTCGTGTGCTCTCTTTTCCCTGAAGAAGCAGCTGTAGGAGATCTGAAAGAAATCGAAAATAAATATTCTGTAAAGCTAATGGGTCCCTTTGACCTCTAACAAGCGCATGCAGTCGGACGCGGCAGAGCCGCACCGCTGATGCGAGGCGTTAGCGAGTAATCCAAGTCATGAGCGGCGAAAAAAACTTAGACAAATTACTACCTTCCATGTCTCCAGAATTGATGACTGGAGAGTTTGTATTTTGCTCTTTCGAGAAAGCTCATTACGGAGACCACTCAGACCTGGAGCCCATAGCTGTTGTTAGCGAAAGTGAAGGCCTCACACTTGTTATCCCGAAATCGAAAGCAGATCAACACCAACACAAGTATGAGTCTGTCTTCAAGGGCATCACGTTAAATGTCTACTCCAGCCTGGATGCAGTTGGGTTAACGGCAGCGTTCTCAAGTAAACTTACTGAACATGGAATAAGCGCAAATGTGATCGCAGGTTATTTCCATGATCATATATTTGTTCAGAGTGAGCATGCAGAAAAAGCAATTTCAGCAATTAACGAACTTACTCGCTAACAAGGCGCATCAGCGTTAGATGGCAAGGTTCAATTTCATACTTATCCACCAGGAGGTAAAGATCTATGGCAAAGCAAGCAGATGAGGTCACCGTTGAATTCTTGCAGGCGTTTGCGGATGCCTGGAATCGTCATGATGTGGAAGATCTCATGTCGTTTATGACCGATGATTGTGTCTTTGAGTCCTCATCTGGAGAAGACGCTTGTGGTACCCGTTACGAGGGTTCGGAAGCAGTTCGAAAAGGATATTCCAAATCCTGGGAGAACTTTCCAGATGCCCAGTGGAACGATGCACGCCATTTCGTAAGTGGAGACCGAGGTGTTTCTGAATGGGTTTTCACGGGTACAAAGGCTGACGGTAAGCGGGCCGAAGTTGCAGGTTGCGATATTTTTACGTTCCGAGGTGGAAAAATTGTCGTTAAGAATTCTTATCGAAAGAATCGACCGCTAATATAAAGGCAAGTAATCGGAACAGATTT
This sequence comes from uncultured Gammaproteobacteria bacterium, assembly GCA_964196225.1. Lineage (GTDB taxonomy): Bacteria > Pseudomonadota > Gammaproteobacteria. Next base: position 8,434 of record CAXMSP010000101.1, read on the forward strand.
ACCATCTAACCAGCGCATGCAGTCGGACCCGGCTAAAGCTGGGCCGCTGATTTGAGCGTTAGGCGTCACTTCTAGATTTGAGGAGGTTCTATTGGGAGATAACGAGACAGGCCAGGTATCAGAAGACGCTGCAAGGATTTATGAAGCAGTATATCTCCCTGCGTTATTTCAGGAGTGGTGCCCTCGGATTTCGGAAGAGGCCAATGTCAAACCAGGAGATTATGTTATTGATGTTGCTTGTGGCACAGGAGTCCTCGCCGTAGCCGTTTCTGGAAACGTAGGCCCTAGTGGAAAGACTGTCGGGATCGATATAAATGAAGGGATGCTAGATATCGCTAAATCAAAATCATCTTCCGTTGAGTGGATTAACGCGCCCGCGGAAGCGTTGCCATTTAAAGATGATCATTTCGATTGTGTTGTGAGTCAGTTTGGCATCATGTACTTCGAAAATCAGGAAAATGCGATACGGGAGATGATAAGAGTACTAAAACAAGGTGGATCACTTGCAGTGGCCGTCTGGGACAAGCTTGATAATAACCCGGGCCTCGCCGCCGAGGAGTATTTGTGGCAGCAAGTATTTGATGGTGAAGTGGACGAAACTCCTTATAGACTAGGCGACAGAGGAGCTCTTGAAGATTTGTTTAAGAGTTCAGGCGTAACCGATATTCAAATTGCTACCCATGAAGGAACTGCTCGTTTTGATTCAATTGAGAGTTGGATACATACCGGGGCAAAAGGATGGACGGAGGATGATTCTCTTAGTGATGAACAGCTAAATCTTTTACTGAAGACTGCAGAAGAAAACCTCACCAACTTTAGAACATCACACGACACGGTTGCCTTCCCAACGTCTGCACATATAGTTACAGCGAGGAAATAAAGAGTGAATATTCAGTGCCGCATAACAAGCGCATGCAGTCGGACGCGGCAGAGCCGCGCCGCTGATGCGGGGCGTTATGTTGCACGGAGAATAATTGAATAATTCGAGTGTGAATCAGGATCAACACCAGCACTATTACTTATATTTTGAGTGAGCCATTCGTTTAGTGCGTAGAGGAAATATGGAATTGAGATGACCTTAACTGTTAAACAAATTATTGGCCTAGTTCTATTGTTTTTTGGTGTAGTCACAATCTCAATGGTGAAATTACTTGGCGGTTCATTAATTCTCCCAGGCCTCGGATTAATTGTTGTAGGAGCTTTTTTAATAGTCAAACGAGGAGCAAAGCCCGAGGTGGATGGAGCTGTACCATATGATAATTCTGGAGACGAAGACTAGTGCAAGTGCAACATAACAAGCACATGCAGTCGGACCCAGCAAAGCTGGGCCGCTGATGCGAGCGTTAGCTGCACAAATAGAAACGTAATTGTTCATGACCTCAAAAAGAAAAGACCAAATTTGCACATTACTCAAAGGCATCGAAACTGGTGATGAAGCATCGGTCGCCGTCGTCAATCCTGACAAGTACATCCAGCATAATCCTCAGACTCACGAAGGAGGAGAAGGCCTGGCGGCGCTGTTCAAACGACTCTCCAAAAGCTCCCCTCGCGTCAATATCGTGCGCATCTTCTCGGATGGCGACTATGTATTTGCCCACACTGAGTACGACTTTGACACTTCGAGGATCGGCTTCGAAATCTTCCGCTTCGAGGGTGACCTGACCGTTGAGCATTGGGACAATATCCAGCCGAGGGAAGGACCCAACCCCTCCGGTCACTCCATGGTTGATGGGCCAATCGAAGCAACCGATCTCGACAGCACCAAAAACAACCGGGAATTCGCGCGATCCTTCGTTGACGACGTCCTTATCAATGGCCAACTCGACAAACTGGAACATTACATTGACGACGAATGCTACTGCGAACATAACCCGCGTATCGATGATGGTCTGTCGGCGCTGCGCTCGGCTCTTTCCGATCCAGCGTCTAACCAAGGCATCACCATAAAATACGACAGAATGCATCGTATCCTGGCAGAGGGGGATTTTGTGCTTACTGTCAGTGAAGGTTCTGTAAGTGGAGTTCACTCCTCGTTCTTTGACCTTTTCCGAGTTGCCCATGGCAAACTTGTAGAACACTGGGATACGACCGAAGCGGTCCCCCCGCGCAGCGAATGGAAGAACGATAACGGCAAATTCTAAGGCTGAACTTAAACCATTGATACACTCTTCTCAGAAGAATCAAATAAACACGGGAGCATACAAAGATGATCAAGTTTGTTATGTGTATAACACGGCACCCAGATATGTCACGCGAAGAATTCAAAGATTACTGGATGAATAAACATGGCCCATTCTTCATGGAAAATGCCGGCGCTATGAGGGCAAAAAAGTATGTGCAATCTCATACGGTAGACACCTCTTTAAACGAAGGGTTGAGGAGTTCCAGGGGAATGCTGCCTGAATATGATGGCGTCGCCGAGGTGTGGTTTGAATCGGAGGAAGAGCTGGTGGAAGGAATGACCTCACCGGAGGGTCAGAAATTAGGTGCCGCGCTGCTAGAAGATGAGGGAAATTTTATCGATCACTCTAAATCTTCGGCATTCCTTGTTAAGGAGCATGAGTTTTAAGCAGCTAACAAGCGCATGCTGTCGGACGCGGCAGAGTCGCGGATGCGGAGCGTTAGGGCTACTAGTTGTTCAGAGGCTTTGATGATTGATCACACAGGTATTAATGTAAAAAATCTTGCTCGAAGCAAGAAATTTTATGAGTCGGTTCTCTCTACTTTGGGATATGTAATCCGTCACGAATTCGAAAACTCAGTGGGATTTGGACCAACAGAACTCAATAATGGAAATGACCCCGGTGGGGATTTTTGGATATCCAAGGGCGACCCTTCCTTCCCGAGAAATCATATCGCTTTTCGGGCGGAGAGCGTTGCACAAGTCATTGCTTTTTACGAGGCTGCTTTAGCCGCAGGTGCTCGAGACAACGGTCCACCAGGATTGCGTCCCCACTATCACGCTAGCTATTACGCAACCTTCGTTTTCGATCCTGATGAGTACAATATAGAAGCCGTATTTCACCGCGGAAGTTAAATGATTGATATCGCCCTAACAAACGCATGCAGTCGGACGCGGCAGAGCCGCGCCGCTGATGCGGAGCGTTATGAGCTAATTGGCATGTCAGCATGACCTATGAAAAGTTCAATGAATTATGTGGCTCACTTCCTGCTACTTCATACGTCATTCAATGGGGAGGCTCCCACGTATGGAAGGTTGGGGGAAAGGTTTTTGCAATTGGGGGTTGGGAGAAGGTTGGAAAACCAGCGTTCACATTTAAAACGTCCGAGCTCAACTATCATTTTTTAAACGACAAGATCGGCTATAAGCCAGCACCTTACCTTGCCTCCCGAGGCATGAAGTGGATACAACAATATGATGTGCCTGGTACGGAAGATGATGAACTCATGTACTATCTAAGAGAATCACACCGTATTGTTTCCTTAGGCTTAACTAAGAAAAAGCAAAAAGAACTTGGCCTCAATCAGGACTAACTATGGTAATTAATGCAAATAGTACAAAGTCGCTCATAACAAACGCATGCAGCCGGACAAAGTGCCCGCTACGCGCGCACTTTGCGGCTGAACCGAGCGTTATACGCCTAGATAAATGAGAATATTTGCCTCATCTCTATTTTTTCTGCTTGTAGTTGGGTGCAATATTGGAATTACTGTTCATGACGAAGATAGAGCGGCCGAGCTTGTTGTAGATTGTCTCACGGCATTTAAATCTAATGAAGGTATACATTTAGCCTACGAGTGGACTGATGATAGATTTAAGGAGGAAATGCCTTTCAGCGAGTTTTCTAAATTTGTTTCGTCTATTCGAAACAAAAACCAAGGTGCAGATATACGATTGGTTGGATACGAGATTATTAAATCTAAGGAAGCGATCATTGTTTATGCAAATTCGAAAATCAGTGAAGAAAAAATGCACTTCAAATTCATTCTTGCAGGGACAAAACACAAGGACTATTACCTTTTAAATTTGAGTACTACCGATTCTGGATTCAATAAAAATGGAATTTATAAGGAGTATAGGCAATCAATCGTCGTCAAAGGCGTGTAACAAATGCATGCAGTCGGACAAAGTGCCCGCTACGCGCACACTTTGCCGCTGATTCGGAGCGTTATGCGTTAGTACCATGATTCGAGAATTTGCCCTAACTGATCAATCTCAAATCATAAGTCTTCAAGAAGAATTCATGACGGAGTTTTTTCCGGAGTTTGTAAACGATCAACGCAAGTATGAGTGGAATGCTGATGTATATTCTATACACGAGCACTACATTAAGAAGGGAGGAAAAGTTTGGGTCGTCGAAGTTGAAGCCGACATTGTAGGCTTCGGTTGTCTTCGCCTGGTCAATTCCAACACCGCTGAAATTAAGCGAGTCAGGATCAACCACCAACACCGAGGCAAGGGCCTAGGAAAGTCAATCATCAAACAAATTGAAAATTACTGTAATTCTTCCAATATCTTAAAAGTGTTGGTTGATACTGACGATCGATTTAAATCTGCAAAGTCCATGTATTCAGGAATGGGGTATATTGTTTACCGAACTGAAACAGAGATAAAAGATGGCCGGGAATACACAGACCACTACTATGAGAAAATGCTTCAAATCGCATAACAAGCAAATGCAGACGGACCCGGCTAAAGCTGGGCCGCTGATTTGAGCGTTATGAAGCAACTTTCCGGAGCCAGGCATTATGCCAATAGACAGTTTTGATCCTGATAGTGTTTGGCAGCCATTTGGTGCATTTTCCCAAGCAGTAGTGCAGGGCACAGGGAAAATAGTTCACCTTAAAGGTCAAGTATCACTTGATAAAGAAGGCGGAGTTGTTGGCGAGCGAGATATCGATGCACAGGTAGAAAAGACCCTTGAAAACATAAACACAATTCTTTCGGAATTTGGTGGACGGATGGAAGATATATATTCGTTGACCCATCATGTAACTAATATCGAGGAGTTTATGAAAACGGGGCACATCCGATCACGATACTTCAAACCGCCCTATCCCGTTACAACCACTGTTGAAGTGACTCGTCTATATCACCCAGATTTGTTGGTTGAGATCACAGGCTCAGCTGAGATCCCTTTAGAGCGGTACGTGGAGCCGCGACGCAGTGAGTAGATGTAATCAAGATGTTGCGCATAGCTAGCGCATGCAGTCGGACCAAACCACTCGCTACGCTCGCGTTTTGGCCGCTAATGTGAGGTGTTATGCGGCATGAGTAAAATGAGGCTGCCCACAATAACGCTACTAATCACTGTATTCTCAGTTCAAGCAGAGAATCTGAGCCTACCGAGAATTCCATCTTCCCACGCATCAGTGCAAGGGGTGGCGTTAGGATCGACGAATGATGAAGTCATAAATAATTTAGGTAATCCAATCGAAAAACGTATAGAGCCACCCCAGTTTGGAAATCTAGAAATTACCTATGTGTACGATGGGTTACTAATACACACCACCGATAATAGTGTCGAGGAAATTAAAATTAGTAGTGCGAAGTATCGGCTTGGAAACGGGCTCCGTGTTGGTAGCGTAAAAAAGGAGTTCGAAGAAAAATTTGAGTTAAGTGAATTCGGTGACAAGCTTAGTTTTTACATTGGGAAAAGCGATTCATGTTTTTCAGTCTTCAAGTTTAGGGGACATGTGGTTTTTGAAATCGATATATTTTGTGCTGGTTAACCGCATAACAAGCGAATGCAGGCGGACGCAGCAAAGCTGGGCCGCTGATTTGAGCGTTAGAGCGCCCTTAAGGACGAGCCATTGTTAGCACCTCAAAACATTGCAGGATTAATATTTGATATGGGTGGTGTTGTGTTCGAGATAGATTTCGAACGAGCACTGCAAACATGGAGCGATTGGACCAGTTTACCAATCGAGGAAATCTATCATCGTTTTGAAATGGACGAGGCATACGAGCAGCATGAACGAGGGGAAATTGGAGCATCAGAGTATTTTGACCACCTTCGTAACGTTCTTGAACTAGATGCCAATGACTCGGAAATAGCCCTGGGCTGGAATGCTATTTACCTGGAAGAAATAGTGGAGACAGTAAACTACATCTTAGCCGTAAAAGAGAAATTACCATGTTTTGCATTTACGAATTCCAATCCGACACACCAAGCTTACTGGACGATTGCTTACCCAAGAGTCGTAGAATCTTTTCATCAAATATTCGTATCGTCTGAGTTAGGTTTGCGAAAACCCGATCGCGAAGCATTTGAAGCAATTTCAGATACCACTGGAATTTGCCTGGATAAGATGCTTTTCTTCGATGATACAGAGGAAAATGTAAATGGAGCGCGAGCAGCAGGAATGCAAGCAATTCATGTCAAAGCGCATTCAGATGTCAAAAATGCATTGGCAGAAATCGGCGCGCTCTAACAAGCGCATGCAGTCGGACAAACAAGGCGCTACGCGCCTGGTTTGCCGCTGATGCGAGGCGTTAGGTGCACATAAATGTCGAGCTATGTTTGAAGTTATAATATTTGATCTGGACGGTCTTCTAGTTGACTCAGAGCCATTGCAGTTTCAGGCGTACCGAGATGCCTTTTCCAATAACGGAGTAACTTTGAAGCTGAATGATTGGCCACAATGGCATAGTTTGGAGGCATCCGCAGTGCGATGGATTGCAGCTCATAAACTACCAGTGGATGCCGAAAAGATCAGAACCGAAAAAAAGATTCTGTATGAGGCGCTCATTGAAAAGGAACTCACTCTTAAGCCCGGAGCCAGGCAATTAGTCGAGACTCTTTCGAGGCATTGCAGGTTGTGTATAGCTTCAGGTTCCCGTCCAGAATCGATTGAGGCAAGCTTGAACAGATTTTCGTTGACGCCATTCTTCGAGCAACAATTCTCAGCTACCCAGCTGAAACGGAAGAAGCCATACCCTGATGTCTACATAGAAGCCCTTTCAAAGATGCAGGTTTCACCCCAGCGCGCTCTTGCGATCGAGGACTCGGTGACCGGCCTTCAAGCGGCTACTTCTGCAGGAATAAGTTGTATTGTTTGCCCCGACAACTTTGTGCCTACTGCGCTATCCGACTATGATGACGCTGCCCTAGTAGTTGACTCTTTGGAAGATTTGACATTTCCAAAATTGGAGCAAATTGCAAGTGAGAAAAGTGGCACCTAACAAGCACATGCAGTCGGCCCAAGCAAAGCTGGGCCGCTGATGCGAAGCGTTGTGTTGCCCGGGAGTTTGGATGCCTAAAGAGATAGAGAGAAAATTTCTAGTAAATTTAACCGAGATTGCCCTCCCCGATAATGGTGAAGATATAAAGCAAGGATACTTTCCAATCGCCGACAATGTAAAAACAGCAGTACGCATTCGCGTTAAAGGTAGTAACGCTTATTTGACTATAAAAGGTGAAAACAAAGGCGCAGTTAGATCGGAATATGAATACGCCATTCCAGTTAATGAAGCCGTAGAGATGTTGGAAGATATGTGCCAAAAACCCTTCATAGATAAAACTCGCTATGAAATTTCAGTTGGTAAACATAATTGGGAGATCGATATATTCCACGGTGAAAATAAAGGGCTAGTGATTGCAGAAATTGAACTTTCGGAGGAAAGCGATAAATTTGATCTCCCTGGTTGGGTAGGTGAAGAGGTAACTAATGATCCAAGGTATTACAATTCAAATTTGTTACTCAATCCATATAGAGTATGGCGCACAACATAACCAGCGCATGCAGTCGGACTAAACTGTTCGCTACGCTCGCGGTTTGGCCGCTAATGCGGAGCGTTATGTGTGAGCAGGAGACTGCACATTTATCAGAGATAAAGTAATTGAGGAAATGCTATGAATATAGAAGGTGAATGCCATTGCGGTGAAATCACATTTAGTGCTGAGGTAAACCCGGACCAAGTTATCGTTTGCCACTGCTCCGACTGCCAAGCGCTATCTGGCTCACCTTATCGTACGATCATTCCTGCGCTTGAGGGAACATTTCAAATAGAAAGTGGTAGTCCTAAAATCTACGTTAAGACCGCTGAAGATGGTGCCAAGCGTGCGCAAGCTTTTTGCCCTGAATGCGGGTCTCCCATTTATGCTGCTCCTGTGGGTGAAGCAGCATTACAATTTATCGGAATTCGAGTTGGGTCGATAAAGCAAAAAGATCAACTTACTCCCAATAAACAAATCTGGTGTCGCTCTGCCCTGGATTGGGTACAAGACTTATCTGATGTTCCCAAATCAGAAACACAGTAGTCATGGACGGAAGCCACACATAACAAGCACATGCAGGCGAGCCTGGCTAACACCAGGCCGCTGATTTGAGCGTTAGAGAACACTATGAGCTGTCTAGTACTTGATGCAATGGGCGTGATATTTAATTCAGCTGATGACGTTGCTGAATTACTTATCCCTTTTGTTGCCGAGAAGTCTGGGAGTTTTGATGAGAAGATCATTCAGTCAGCATATTTAGCGGCAAGTCTTGGGAATATCAGCCCCGATGAATTTTGGGAACAGGTTAATGTTGTACCAGAGCTAGAAAATGCCTATCTTTCTCGCCACTCATTAAACGCTGGTATCCTGGAGCTCTTGTCACATGCCAGGACCAATGGCATATCAGTATGGTGTTTATCGAACGATGTTGGTCGCTGGTCTAACAAACTTCGAAATAATCTTGGAGTCGAAGAATATTTAGAAGGATCAATTATCAGTGGTGATGTAGGCGTGCGAAAGCCTGACAAAGAGATCTATGAAATTATGATTCAATCCTGTGGCTACAAGATTGAGGATATATTGTTTGTTGATGATCGAGAAAAGAATGTGGCAACAGCTAGAGAATTAGGAATCGATACCGTCAAGTTTAGATCGGAGAAAGGAGTTACTGATGCAAAAAACTGGATATCACGACGTGCTCTCTAACAGGTGCATGCAATCGGACAAAGTGCCCGCTACATGCAAACTAATGAGTAGACTGATTTATCTAATTGCGATTGTTACTGGAATTCTTCTTTTGCCTATGTCACATGCCACTGAAAACGACGAAGCAATAAAAGGGCTCAGAGAGATGATCTTCAATCTCGACCCTAATGAAATCGGTATTACCCAGGATAAACTCAATCACCCGGTTTGGGGCATGGTCATGGAGACTGGTTTTGAGAATGGGTCATTCACGCTTGTAACTCTAGCTGATGGAACAACAAGTCTCTATTTCAGTACCGGAGGTGGAACCATTGGTGCTGGCGAGCACGAAAATGTAAGAAAGGCAGTCGGGCACTATTTAACGGGCGCACAGTACTTTTATAAAAACGCCAGTAAAGTGGAAGAAACTCCAAGACCAGTCGAGGGGGAGGTAATATTCTATTTTCTGACTTTTGAAGGCAAGTCTGCATATTCTGCGCCTGAAGAAAAATTAGGGAACGGAAAAGATGAACTTTCTAATCTTTTCTATGCCGCACACGGTGTCATAAGTGAAATACGAGAGATCGAGCAAAAGTAGCATAACAAACACATGCAGTCGGACCCAGCAAAACTGGGCCGCTGATGCGAGGCGCTATAAGGCAAATGAATTTTCACTGCATCACTAAATTTACTTTTTTGTTATTAACTCTATTCGCCTCCTTAATTGCAGCCGAAGAGTTGATAATTCCATATATCGTTGAGAACTCGTGCCCATTTGAAGGCTGCTCCTACGGAACCTGGGAAGTACTAAAGGAAACACCCGTCTATAAAGAGACAGATGTTAATTCTGAAATTTTAGGTACGCTCCTTGTTGGAACAAAAGCAAATATTGAAACGGGCGTTAGTTATATTATTCCAGGTAAAGCAAAAATTTCTGGCGTGCCATACAAAACGGCGAAAAAACTAGATCGTAACGAATTTATTTTCATACTGAATTACCTCGGTGAAGGCTATTCGAGGATCTATCAAAATGGCGAAATAATTGAAGCAAAGGTGGCACGAACAAAGGGGCGGTGTAGCGAAAATCCAAATTGGAGATATTGTTGGGTTGATATACTTGAAGAACCAATCGATCAATGGTGGGTAAAAGTTAAGGACTCAGGTTGGGTGCCAATGGAAGACAATCCACTAAAACCTATAGATGTGTTATCTCAATTAATGCCTCATAACAAACATATGCGGCCGGGTCCGGCTATAGCCGGGCCGCTGATGTGAGCGTTATGTGGCACTGAACAAGCAACAGGTTAGTTAATATGGCTCGCAATGTTTTTTTTGGAAGTGTGGTCTTATGTTTGCTTTTTACTGGCCTCTCCCAAATTTCAGACCCCAGTATTTTGGGGATCCATGGGGAACCCGAGCGAGTATTGTATTATGGTGGCTCGGGGTTGCTCGTTGGACTCTTTGGAATAACCGCGTTAGGCAGCGGAATATACCTTGGCATAACTCGGTTTGAGGGTGTTTCTGTGATCCAGCGACGCGTCGTATTGTCCACAATGCTTTTAGTTTTGGTTGCAGCCTTGACCATCCTGGTGATTCGATTCTATCCGGGCTGATGAAGAAGACTATACCGCACTGCAACCATACAAGCGCATGCATTCGGACACGGCTAATGCCGCGCCGCTGAAGTGAGCGTTATGTGGCAAGCATCGCGCCTTTGGGTATAGACTACAGATCTCACCTTATACAGATTGAAAAACAATGACTAGCAAGGGTGAATCTAAATCCGCGCGCAAACTCGCTTTTTACTCAGGTGTTGCGGCAGTTCTTGCCTTTATCGCATGCAATGGCCTGATTTTGGTGACCGCCTTATTGGCCATATTTGGCCTTACACTTAGTATTAATCCTCATGTTCAGGCAATTTTAATAAGCCTCTTTGCCATTCTGACTTCGATTCTTATATACAAAGGTTTTATGCAGCATCACAAGGTCGGCCCATTGATACTGGCAGGTGTCGGAGCACTAGTAATCATTCTTACTATGTATATTTCGTACGACAAGCTCATTGAATCAGCCGGTCTGTTAGCTTTGGTTGTTGCAGCTGGATGGAACTGGTATGTGGCACGCCAAAAAGTATCCCAGGTTTAAACCCAATCGACTCCTACCAGGTGAGTAAAAAATGCGCAGACAACTCGTACAGATATCAAAGTTCGCAGCACTGCCACATAACAAGCACATGCAGTCGGACCCAGCAAAGTTGGGCCGCTGATGCGGGGCGTTAGGTAACCTGATCTAAAGAGATTTCGAATACAAATGAAAAGAAAAACTTCAATAATCATCGGCGTCGTTACCATACTCTTTTCACATCTTGCTCATTCTGGTGCAGGATGGACAGATTACGTAACCGTGGCCGAACTAATTCCGACTAGCCGTCACTACTATAAATTTAAACTCCCGGTTAAGAAAAATCCAAGTGGTTGTAAAGAGGAAAATTGGTTCTATCAAAACTACAACTCTCTTGGCTCGGATAAAATGTTTAATGCTCTACTCGAGGGAGTAAAATCGAGGCTTCGATTGCGTGTTTACGTTACTGGAATTTGCAATCTTGATGGGTACTCAGAGATATCATCTATTGGCATCATTCCGTAAGAAATGATTACCTGCCAGGTCATTGCAGAAGGTCACCAGCATAGCTGGCGCCACTGAATGAAGCGTTAAGCGCTAAGACAAAACAATAATGTAGGAGGAAAAATGAATAAAAATCGTAGCTGGCAGATTGCTATTCTTTTGGTACTCATTAGTACACATATCGGATGGAACAAGGCAGTCGCTCAATCTCTTGATCCTCAACTTGTGGATCGAGGAAAATACCTGGTTGTAATAGCCGGTTGCAACGATTGCCATACGCCAGGTTATTTATTTTCGGAGGGAAAAACACCCGAAAAAATGTGGCTGACGGGAGATACCTTTGGCTGGCGGGGCCCATGGGGAACAACATATCCACCAAACTTACGAAATCTTGCACAGACCCTTACTGAGAAACAATGGATAACGCTGGGGAAGAACTTGAAGGCAAGACCTCCGATGCCGTGGTTCAATCTAAACTCGATGAAAGATGATGATTTACGTGCCATCTATCAGTTTATTCGCCACTTAGGTCCTGGCGGCCAAGCTGCGCCAGCGTACGTACCACCCGACAAGGAACCAGGTACTCCGTACGCTCTTTTCCCATCCCCACCTTCTCAGTAAATTTCCAATTCAACACCAATGAGCAACTAATTTTCGTGCGAGAAGTAAACTAGAGAAATACTTTGAATGGGAAACTCGAAACGTTCAGAACACGGCTAACGGGCGCATGCAGTCGGACCCAGCAAATCTGGGCCGCTGATGTGAAGCGTTATAAGTGTAATTTCAATTCCAAAGGAAAAAAACATGTCACCAAAACCATTCGTAGTGCAACCAGAAGATCGAGCTGAGCCTTTTAATGTCGTTGCCGGTGATAAAATTTGGGTACTCGCTTCTAAAGAAGCAACACAGGGATACGAGGTTTTTTTGCAGGAAGGCCTCCCTGGGTCCGGCCCCCGATCCCATTCTCACGATTGGGATGAGACATTTATTGTAATTGATGGCGACCTTACGTTCAGCATTAATGGAGAAGAAATGACGGCAAAAGCAGGCACGCTAGTGCACCTTCCTGCTGGCACGCTCCATGAGTTTAAAATTGGAGAAAACGGTGCAAAAATGATTTCAATAACGGGGTCAGGCAGCAACGCTTCTTCACTTTTTTCTGAACTGGCTGCTGAAAATTTAAATAACCCTCCAAGCCAAAAAAAGCTTATTGAAATTATTGCTAAAAATGGCATGCACATCACACCAGATGAAAATGACTTGTAACAAGCGTATGCAGCCGGATCCAGCAGAGCAGAGCCGCTGATGCAGGGCGTTAGAAGTCCCTCGACTTCGTAGGAGGAAATTAGATGGTAAAGAAAACATTCAAAGAACTCGAACAATCAGGCTGGCGAGATAAAGCGGCCGCTTATGACGATATCTTCGCCCTGATTACACGGCAGGCAATTAGCCCACTGCTCGACAGTTTGGGAGATTTGACAGGAAAGCGCCTTTTGGATGTTGCTTGTGGAACTGGTCATTTAGCTGCCGAGGCTGCGGAGAGAGGCGCTTACGCCGAAGGCACAGATTTCGCTGATACAATGCTTGCGAAAGCTTCAGCCAATTATCCCGATATTGCGTTTTATGAGGGTGACGCCGAGAAGCTTTTTTACGAAAATTCAAGCTTTGATGCCATTGCATGCAATTTCGGCCTTTTGCACTTTGAAAACGCGGACGCAGCCATCTCGGAAATGCATCGCGTGCTGCGAGGTGGAGGGCAATTTGCATTTACAGCCTGGTGTAGTCCAGATCAAGGCTGCGACTTCATGCGATTAGTGTGGGGAGCAGTTCAGACTCACGGTAATCTTGATGTAGATCTTCCGCCCGCACCACCGATGTTTCGATTTGCAGACTCTGAAGAATGTGAAAGCGCCGTACAAGCAGCAGGTTTCTCAAATCCAGAGGTTTCGAGATTGGAGCTGGTTTGGACTGCGAATCATCCTGATGAAATCATCGAGCTAATTTACAAAAGTGTCGTTCGTGCACCCATGGTGCTGGAAGCACAGACACCAGAAGCGCGTGAACGAATTCACGAGGCGATTATTACGGGAGCGGAAGAATTCCGGTCGGGAAGCAAGATCGAGATGGCCTTTCCGGCCATGATGACCATTGCAACCAAGCCCGGGTGAATGTGTATCTTTAGCGAACTTCTAACAAGGCGCCGCAGTCGGACCAGCCTGGGGTTCGCCGCTGAACACAGCGTTATGTACAGGTAAGAATCATGGAACACGTATTCTGGTTAAGAAAAGGAAAAATCGCAGGTCGCTCGGGACCAAATAATGAGATGTGGGATCTAAACGAAATTAAGGTTAATGGAATTACTGCAATCCTTTCTGTAAATAATGGGGATGCAGTTCACGAAACGATGCTTTCGAATTTGGGTATAACCTATTCAAACATACCCATGTCTTCGAATGCGCCAGCCAGGAAAGGCGATAAAGAACTTTGCTTACAAAACCTGCCAAAAGCGATGGACTTTATCCGGGGAAACCTTATGAATGGTCCGGTATTGATTCATTGCCGTTCCGGAAAGGATAGAACAGGAATGGTTATGGCTGCCTACTTAATTGAATTTGAAAGATACGACGTGAAAAAATCCATGGGAGAAGTAATGGCAGTTCGGCCAATCGCATTTAGCGCGGAAGGCTGGATGGAATTTGGGCTAGACGTCCTTAACCACTATAAAACACTGAACTAGAGGAGTAGCAATGAACATTGACGGAGGATGTCATTGTGGACAAATTAAGTTTCGAGCTGAAATAGACCCCGAACAAGTCGAAATTTGCCATTGTACTGACTGCCAAACTTTATCTGGTTCAGCATATCGGACAGTAGTTCCAGCAGAGGCGAACTCGTTCGAGCTACTTAGTGGGAAACCAAAACTATACGCGAAGAGGGCGGAAGACGGCTCACAACGTCTACAAGCTTTTTGTCGCGAATGTGGTAGCCCCCTTTATTCGGGACCGCCAGAAGGAGAAAAAGGTTATTTTGGGATTAGAGTAGGAGCAATTAATCAGCGAGACCAACTTGTTCCAAGAAACCAATACTGGGCTCGTTCCGCTCAACCCTGGACACAGGACCTTTCTGGAATGCCTGGAATCGAGACAGAATAGACCCATGAACAAATCACATAACAAACGCATGCAGTCGGACCAAACTAAAGCTGGGCCGATGTCGCGAGTGTTATGGGTTCATGACATGGAAAGCTGGGGCTTTGCTGTGAGCGTTACGTAACAATTGGAGGTACAAGTGGACAAGGCAATAGTAGGGTTTTTGATAGTATTTGGTTTCTTGCACCTATTGCTGATAGTGGTGCCAATCAATACTACTCTACGAGCATCTATTTCCGTTAAAAGTAAAATACTTTGGTGTGTATTTCTCGTGATCCTTCCCTTCATCGGGGTCGCACTTTTCCATTTTCGATTCAGGTCAAGCTTGTTTATGGGAAAACCTTATGAACCGAGTCCGCACGATTTAGGAGTGAGAAATCCGACTGATTCACCAAACGATAAAGATTGACCTGGGAGTCACATACAAGCGCATCCAGTTGGGCAATGTGCCCGCTAAATGTGCACTTTTCCGCAGATGCGAAGCGTTAAGAACTTAATTACATAAAAGCTTAAAATATGGGCGGATCATCATTAACTAATAATCAGTAATTGCTGTAACCTTGTCCTGAATTACCGGGACGATTATCAAGTTAAGACATGGCTCTTCCAGACAACACTCACAGTAAGATAATCGGTTACATTTTGTGGATTTTTGGGTTCATGGGCGCACACCGATTTTATTTTGGCCGTCCCGTGTCTGGTACCATTTACTTTTTTACACTGGGCATTTTTCTAATTGGCTGGATCGTCGATCTGTTTTTGATTCCGGGGATGGATAGAACGGCTGACGTCAAATATTCCAGCGGTAACAAGGACTACACCGTTAGTTGGATATTACTGACTTTTCTGGGGATCTTTGGCCTTCACAGATTCTATCTTGGTAAATGGATTACCGGTTTGATTTGGTTGTTAACCGGGGGGCTCCTTCTACTAGGATTACTTTATGACTTATGGACACTCAACGAGCAAATAGACGAAGTCAATCGAGGTGAGGTCTAGAAACAATCAGGAATCCCAGGGACGGAGTTGTATCACCTGACAGGTGCATGCAGTCGAACTTTCACAAACTATACTCGTGCCGGACTCTGAGCTTAGGTGCCAGTTTAAAAAAAATTCTAGCGGGGGACATAAAATGATCCAATCAACTACTCCCCGCATCCAGGGAAAGAACATCTTAAGCTACCACGGAGTAGTAACGGGAGAGGCTATTCTAGGCGCAAATATTTTCAAGGATTTTTTTGCGAGTATTCGCGACATTGTCGGTGGGCGGTCAGCCGCGTACGAACGAGAATTAAGTAAGGCAAGGACCATAGCTTTCGAAGAAATGTCACAGCAGGCTGCGGAACTAGGGGCGAATGCAATTGTTGGAATAGATATTGATTATGAAACTGTCGGCGCCAAAGGCGGCATGCTGATGGTAAGCGTGAGTGGTACGGCGGTGATCATTAGCTAACCCGTAATGTTTCATTTAACAAGCACATGCCACAGTACCCGGATAAAACCGGGTTGGCATGTGAGCGCTAGATGGCTATTAAGCATTCTATTGTTGGATACCACAAAGATGAAGAGAACCAGTGGGTTGCGGAGTTGGCATGTGGACACAATCAACATGTCCGAAATAATCCACCGCTGGTCAACAGGCCCTGGGTTGAATCAGAGCTCGGCAGGGAATCCATGTTAGGTTATAAGCTGGATTGTAAAAAATGTGATTCGGATTTACCCGTAGACAACAAATGAAAAAAGAGAATTGTAAATGACTCAATACCTTATTATTTATCTTGGCGGCGATCAGCCATCTAGCCCCGAGGAAGGCAAGCAACATTTTTCAAAATATATGGAATGGTTATCTTCGTTGGGCGACTCAGCGGTTAGTCCTGCTAATCCGCTTAAGAATACGAGCACAGTAAACACTGATGGCACTGTTACCGCCGGGGGTGCAACGACAATGTCCGGTTACACTATAATCAAAGCAGATTCTATGGATGCGGCACTGACGATTGCAAAGGCTTGCCCTTTTCTAGATATTGGCGGCTCACTTGAGGTATCGGAGCTGGTTGAGATGCCAGGCCAAAATTAAATACAACTACTGCATTAACCTGGACTCCGAAAAGGTACCGCTTGCGTTCTCTGCATTTGGCGTCCGTTGATGCGAAGTTTCAGGATAAATACTTCGTGGGAAGGAAGCTGAACACAGGGCGAAAACCCAGCACCCAAGAGTTGCTCGAAGCTGAGCGGGTATTGAGCCTTCACCCACTCCAGAGAAAAACTCACCCATCAGCTATTCCGGCAGATGTGAGTAAACTCGACCATATTAATACCTACGGATCATTGCTCGAGTATTATGTTGACCAGCCATTCACCTGTCGGCAATGTGGCAAACATGAAATATGGAAGGCCAAGGATCAAAAATGGTATTACGAAGAAGCAAAGGGTCATATTGACGCAATTGCTGTTGAATGCCATGCATGTCGAAGTCGAAAGAAAGAGGGGCAGCATTTGAAATGAATTGCCACCTGACCGGGCGTTAAACGTTTTGATAACTTTACCTACTATTCTGCTCATTTGCGCAACAATGATTTTCCTTGTCGCCGAGCGAGTTTTTCCTGGAAGACCATTACCCCATTCAGCGGGTTGGTATTTACGTTGCCTGTCAATAAACCTTGTGCAACTTGGAATTACACTCTTGTTTGGTGGATTGTGGCTGGAGTGGCTTGGAGGGGAATCATTTTTTAACTTAGCCCAACTAGCATCTCCCTGGGTAGAGGGTTTTATTGGTTGGTTTATAGGAACATTTGTATTTTATTGGTGGCATCGGCTCAGGCATCAAAACAGGTTCTGGCAAGTTTTCCATCAGATTCATCATTCCGCATCACGTATCGAAGTACTTACCTCGTTTTATAAGCACCCGGTCGAGATTTTCGTAAATTCATTTCTTGCCGCAGTCATACTCTTTCCGTTACTCGGTGTCTCGTTAATGGCGAGTTTTTGGTATAACTTATTCGCAGCAACAGGCGAGTACTTCTACCATGCAAATTTAAAGTCGCCGAATTGGATAAGATATTTTATCCAAACACCTGAATTACATTCTGTGCATCATCAATATGATGTACATAAATATAATTTCAGTGACATACCGATTTGGGATCGTCTATTCGGTACTTACAAGGACTCCATATCATTTACGCAAAGATGTGGGTTTCCGGATGGCGCGGAACAGAGAATAGGCGAAATGTTACTATTCAAAGATGTCTATGAGAACGAAAATATATGATTAAACCCAAAGCAATTGATCACATCGTTTTGCGCACTGATCGATATCAGGACCTCATAGATTTTTACTGTAATGTGCTGGGTTGTGTCCTCGAACGGACTACATCCGAAGAATTTGGCCTCACCCAACTTAGAGCAGGCAGTGCGCTGATCGATATTGTCGACGTAAACGGGAAACTGGGTATATCTGGCGGACCCCCACCAAGGAAAACAGGAAACAATGTTGATCATTTTTGTCTGCAAATAGAGCCATTTGAAGAGCACGAATTGCAAGCCTATCTGGAAGGGTGCGGTGTCGAGGTTGGTGAGTTTCAGGATAGATACGGGGCGCAAGGTATGGGCCGTTCGATCTACCTGAAGGATGTAGCAGGCAACAATATAGAGCTACGCTCTGTTGTACAAAAAAACACTTAACAAGAGCTTGCGATGAATAGAAGGTTATAAAGTTCAGTCAAATGCTTAACATCTATGAACATACTTAAATATACCGCCTTCCTGTTTTTGGGTTTTTCGTTTGCAGGATTTTTGTGGATGGCCTGGCTTTTAATTGTGACTCCGACATCCAGTTTCGATACACAGGGGCCGGGCCTGGTGGGTGCGTTTGTTATGTTCGCCGCTCAAATATTAGGGTTCGTCGGTATATTTTTGTTCGCAGTGTGGATTGCAATTTCATCGTACCGGGGTTCAAGGAGAAATAGTGATAAAATACAGCCTGCTAAAAAATCGAAATGAATTTCTTATTTGAAAGCGGTAAATAACAGGCGTTTTCAGTCGCACAAGGCGCCCGGTCGGCGCAATTTGCTACTAAACCGATCATTAAATAGCGCGGCTAAGAAAATTGGGAAGCTGGAGTTATGAACTTACAGGCACCAAGAGATACTGAAGGATACTTGATAAATCCTGGTGACTGGAGTGAGGAAATTGCCATTGATCTCGCGACCGAAGAAGGCATTGAATTAAATGACACTTATTGGTTAATTATTAAGTTTATGAGGGTGTATTACGACGAGCATAATATTGCCCCGGATGTTCGTCACTTAATCAAGCACCTGGCAGATCAAAAGCAATGCGAAAAAAGAAAAGCAAAAACGCTTGTTTTCGAATTGTTCCCATACGGATATGTTAAGCAGGCGTGTAAAATTGCCGGCATGAAAAGACCGCGCGCATGGAGCACCGGTTAAAAGTTACCTGTCCAGCACAAACAGGCGGACTGAACATCTGTCCGGTAACGCCTGCGCATCCGGATGAGACCTTAGGAGCCTTCCAGCCAGAACCCAGCTGCGACGAGGATCAGCCATGAAGAAAATTAAAGATGAAAAAGAAATGCTCAAAAAAGCAATTATCGAAGGCGTTAAGTACGGAGAAAAAAGAGGCGTGGTCGAATTCGAACCCACCGATTCGGCAAACGAAAAAGTTGAGTATATATATCGACTGCTGGTGCACGATAAAGTAATCCAGCCTATTCCCCAGGACCAAATTTCACAAAAATCCATGATGCATAAACTGGCAATATGGGCTTCGAAATTAGAATAGACTCTTGGCCGCGCGTATAAAGTCGTATGAAAAATTTTATCATCAGAACATTTCGGTCTGCCGACGAATCGGACGTCATCAATTTATGGCGTCAGTGTGGGCTTATCGTCCCCTGGAACAATCCCGAAACTGATATTCAGAGGAAACTTTCAACTTCTCCCGATTTGTTTTACGTCGGGGTACTCGATGACGAACTGATCGCAAGCTGCATGGCGGGGTATGATGGTCATCGCGGCTGGATTTATTTTCTGGCGGTGAAAAGCGCCTATCAACGGCAAGGCTTTGCCTCAGGGCTGATAGATCACGCCGAATCAGAATTGATTAAGCTGGGTTGTCCAAAGGTAGAACTAATGGTCAGAAAAACCAACAAAAATATTATTTCGTTTTACCAGAGTGTTGGCTATGACATTGACCCGGTAATGGTACTGAGCAAGCGGTTAATAAAAGATGAACCGCATGACTACTAACAACGACAAGGTAATCAGGTCCGTACAAAACTGGGTGGAATCTTTTGTTGTGGATTTGAATCTATGCCCGTTTGCCAAGGGCGTGCTGGCAGATAACCGGGTGCGCTTTGTCGTGACTGGTGCAGCGACTGAAGAGAAGTTACTAGCCGCATTGCAAGTTGAACTGGAACTGCTCAATCGCGATCCATCGATCGAAACCACGCTACTGATTCACCCCGGGGTACTGCAAGATTTTTATGATTACAACCAGTTCCTGGATAGCGCCGATCAATTACTGCTGCAAATGAATCTGGAGGGCGTCTACCAGGTAGCGAGCTTCCATCCCGATTACCAGTTTGGCGGCACCGACCCGGATGATGTGGAGAACTATACGAACCGATCACCCTATCCTGTTTTACATCTTATTCGAGAAGAAAGCCTCGAGCGAGCCCTTGCCGAATTTCCAGAGGCGGATCAAATCCCGGCGCGTAACATTGCGTTGATGAAGAGCCTGGGCCAGGACAGGTTAGCCGTTTTAACGCAGGTATGTCCTGGCGGTGAAGAGTCAAAATGATTGATAATAAGCGCTGGATGATCGCGCGGAAACTTTAGCCGATTATTCATCATCCTTGACAACGAAGAGATATTGGAGAAAGAAATGGCAAACGAAGGCTATCATGAGCCCATTGGCGAACTAACAGACGAAACCAGGGATATGCACAGAGCGATAACGTCACTGATGGAAGAGCTGGAAGCAGTTGACTGGTATAACCAACGCGTTGATGCCTGTAAGAACAACGAACTTAAAGCAATCCTTGCGCACAACCGCGACGAGGAAAAAGAGCATGCGGCAATGGTGCTTGAATGGATTCGTCGCCAGGACCCAACTTTCGATAAAGAGCTTAAAGACTACCTCTTCACCGAGGATGAAATTGCTCACGGATAATATCTGGCTGACAAAAGATTAGGGGCAACGGCAGCTCGAATAACCTTTGCCTTAAAACCGCTAACGCGAGGGAAATCGTCATGTTCGATAAAGACAAGTTTATCCAGGATTGCATCGCCGCAGTCCCGGGAGGTCAGCCAGCAATGCGGGAAGTTGTGGCCGAGGCAGTGTCTGACGGTGCCGGCATTGTAGCGGAGCTCGGCGAGCCGGAACACGCCGGTATTACCCCGCTTTACCGGTCGCCCGAACTCACTATCCTCAATTTTGCCTGGGCACCGTGCATGAGCCTGATGCCACATAACCACCAGATGTATGCAGTCATCGGAATCTATTCGGGCAGAGAAGACAACGTGTTCTGGCGCAGAACGGATGTCGGTATCGAAGCCGCTGGCGCAAAGTCTCTCGGTAACGGCGAGGTAGCGACACTCGGTCGTAACATAATCCATTCTGTTCTTAATCCGATTGGCAAAATGACAACCGCAATCCACGTTTACGGCGGTGATTTTTTTGAACCGGATGAGCCAAGAAGTGAGTGGGATCACGAGACTTTGGCAGAACAGCCATGGGATATCGACAGGGTTAGATCGCTGTTTCAGGAAGCAGAAACAAGGTTTAATGCCGCGAAAGCCTGAATTCACCCATTTATGCGCTCAAATCCGGAGTATTAGCGGACGCTTTCGTCGCCATAAGGACGGATCATGTTTTCGATAGAGTCGTGCAAGCTTCCAGAAGAAGCGTTGCTGAACAGCTACTTTAACAATGGTGCCTACACGGATTGTTATCGCACCGAGATCTCGGGGACCATCACGCATGCGCAGTATGTCTGCGCCTTCTATACCACTTTACTCTTCAAGTTAGAACGCATGATTTTAAGCTGGCTTGTATCAAAACCTTCATCTGACGACGAGGCCAGACAGTTAGCGGAAGGTTCAACCAACCTGTTTGCCGCCTGGCAAGTGGAGAGTAGATGCGAAAACCAGTTGTTACTGTCCGATTTCCGCGGTCGCACCAGGTCCTGGCTCATGGTACTTCCCGTTGACCACGGCAGTGACAAAGGGACATATTTATATTTTGGTTCTGCGATCACCACCGCGCAGAATCCAGGTACCGGCAGGATGACCCTGGGCAGTGGATTTCGCGCCTTGCTCGGTTTTCACAAAATTTACTCGCGGCGGCTCTTATACTCGGCTAGATTACGGTTAACCGCGCAATTATCGAGGGCGTGATCCGCGACCCACTGAATTGTTATCAAGGTACTGCCAGTAGAAGGCGCTAAAATTTGCGTGATGATCGTGGCTAAGCGAAACTAGTGCTGCCCAGATTGATCCAGGAATAAATCCTATGTTAGCGAGTACTCGAAAAATTTACGGGCTATCGAATGACACGCGAAAATCCAGCCGGTTAAAACCGGATCGGTCGTGATTTCCCTGGTCTCAGACAGCCTCGTACTGGTAGGAGTCCTTATCCTGCTTGGGTCTCTGATGACCGTCAAAAAAATCATACGCCGTTTGCCGCTGGGCGGCTCGCGCACTAGTTGGTACGCGATGTCTGGCTTGATAATCCTTTTTGTTATCGGTTATCTCGGTTATCTCATTGCTTTCAGGGGCCAACACGCAAGTACACTGGGTTTGATTGTTCCCGGGATTTTCTTTTTCGGTGCCTGTTTTGTTTGGCTTTCTTCAATTCTTGCATTGCAAACCGCTATGGACGTCATGCGCATCACCGTATTGGAACATGAATCATTCACCGATCCCTTAACCGGCGTATATAACCGCCGCTTTATGGAACAACACCTGATTAAAGAGGTCTCTAAGGCACGGCGATACAAGTTTGATCTTGCCGTATTGTTGCTGGACCTCGACTACTTCAAACGCATCAACGATGAATATGGTCACCAGGCCGGCGATCAGCTACTAATTGAAATTGGAAACCTGATTAACGAGCAGCTGCGGGATTCGGACATTCTGTCTCGTTACGGCGGTGAGGAATTTTTGATTATTGCCCCTAATACGACTCCGCCGGCTGCCACCCTACTGGCTGAACGGCTGCGTGGGCATATTCAGTCCCATCGCTTTCTAAAGGAATTTAAAGCGGCCCGGGAAATCGAGATCCGTTTAACCGTCAGTATCGGGGTAGCCAGTTTTGGTGAGATACTCACCAGTGAAGAAGCCCTGATTCGTGCCGCCGACAAGAATCTCTACCGGGCCAAGGAAGAAGGCCGTAATCGAGTAGTGGACGGAAAAACCGCAGAAACCTGAAAGGGAAGACTGGTTTATGCAACAAAGACCTTTAAATGAAATAGCGCGGGAGACCAAAATGGCAAGGCTTTGTGTCTTCTATCACGATGGCACAGCTGTCGGATAAATCATGCGCATCGTCTCCTGGAACATCCCAAATTACTTTTAACAGGCTCAAGAATGATGATGGCTATCGCCGACAACCCGCATGCCTTCCGACCTGGGATTTAACGTTACCCTGGTTAACGATGCGACCGCGGCGTTTGAACGCCTCGGCTACGACGGTGTTCATTACTCCGGTGAGGAAATCCACCGGGTTAACCTGGTGAGCCTGGACTGCGAATTCTGCGTGCTTCGTTCAACCGCAGAAGTATTAGGCGAAATTCAATCGTAATTAAACTGGAGAACAACTATGAATAAAACCGGTGGTTGTCAATGCGGCAGCATTAAATATGAATTAACTGGCACACCGAAATTGCTCTATATCTGCCATTGCAAGGACTGCCAGAAACAGTCATCGAGTGCCTTTGGTATGTCGTTGATAATGGACCCTCATAACATCGCTTTCATACAGGGCGAGAATCGCTTAAAGACCTGGGATACCCAGGGCGAAGACGGCGCGATCAAGCGCTGCGTCTTTTGTCCCGACTGCGGTACTCGAATTCTGCACGGTTCCGAAAATTCTGATGAGCCGATCAGCGTCAAGGCAGGTTCACTGGACGATACCAGCTGGCTGGATCCGGGCGCGCATATCTGGTTGCGAAGCGCACAACCCTGGGTAGCCATTGATCGCGATCACTACCGGTGTTTCGACCGGGAACCCGAAGATGAGAACGCACTGAGAAAACGATGGCAATCACAGAACCCGATGAACTGACATTGCAGCGCGTTGTAACTAAAGGCCATTGCTGTAGCGATAAGTGCAGCTAAAGCAATTTATACCAACGCAGGGTATCATCGACAACGAATTTCTGGCTTAAGGAATTACGCCATGGCTATGATCAAACTACTCGGGCTCAGAATCAGCGTTTACACCCGCATCGCGCGAATGGCGCTCGAAGAAAAAAGTGTTGATTACGAGCTCGAGGAGGTAGATATATTTGCCGACACGGGGCCTCCCGAAGAATACCTTGCGCACAATCCGTTCGGTACTATTCCATGTCTGATGCATGGTGAATTCTACCTATACGAAACCGGTGCGATTACTCGCTATATCGACGAAGCTTTTCCCGGTGTGGCATTACAGCCGTCGGTTTCGTCACGACGCGCTCGCATGAATCAAATCATTAGCATTCTTGATGCCTATACCTATCGTCCGATGGTCTGGGATATTTACGTGCAGCGTATTGTCGTGCCCAGTGGCGGTGGCCAGCCAGACGAAAGCCTGGTAGCAGCGGCTTTGCCAAACTTACAAAATGTCCTCCAGCAGCTTGAACTCTTACAAGATGAATACGAGTTCCTGACCGGTGATTCAGTATCGCTTGCAGACCTGCATGCCTACCCGATGCTGCGCTACTTTATGGAAACCCCGGAAGGTTCGTCAATGCTGGCATCGTACCCCGGACTGGAACATTGGATGCAACAAATGCAGGTAAGACCAAACGCACGCGTGACGAGTTTTCACTCGAATGTCGAAGCCGAAGGCGGTTTTTGATAAGGTTATTGAGAAGCGACCGATGCTCACAGCTGAAGAAGTTGAATCCGCTTATCGAGTGCACTACAAGAGCTACGTGACTCCGCTGATATTCCTGTGTATTCCGCCGTTAATATTATTCGAGCTTGGCCCCAGCGTACTGGATAACACGATAAAAACCGGAGAGCTGGTCGGCCTGTTGATCGGCATACTGCTGCCGTTACTGGGGGCTTATTATTTCCTCGAGTTTGCAAGCTTTACCTTTTCCAGGTCCGACGACCTGTTTCACTGGCACTGGGGTAACCTGTTTAGAAACAAGTCCGGCAAGGTACCGCTGAATCGCATCGTCAAGGTCAGGCGCGACGGGATGGAATCCAGTAACTCGAGTG
Source organism: uncultured Gammaproteobacteria bacterium (assembly GCA_964196225.1). Classification (GTDB taxonomy): domain Bacteria; phylum Pseudomonadota; class Gammaproteobacteria. Next base: position 33,529 of record CAXMSP010000101.1, read on the forward strand.
GATTGCAATATACCTACCGGCTGATCGTGATACTGGACGATGGGACGATCCTACCGCTTACGCGAGGTTATTCAGGCCTGCATGACAGGAAACTGGATCAAATCGTGGATCAAATTCGCGACTATATCGGGCATAGCAGCGCGATGCACTGATGGCTCTAATAGACGCCAGGCAAAACATGACTTACTACATTGTTAAAATTGTTATCTCGGCAATACTGATTGTCGCAATTTCGGAAATATCCAAGCGCAGTTCATTGCTTGGCGCCCTGCTGGCATCCATACCGCTGGTGTCGGTGTTGGCGATGATCTGGCTTTATGTCGATACCAAAGATGTCGACCGGGTTGCCGGGCTTGCTTCCAGCATTTTCTGGCTGGTATTACCATCGCTAGCTCTTTTCATTGCGTTGCCGCTGCTATTGAAACAGGGATACAATTTTTATCTCAGCATGGGAGCATCGATTATAATTACCGTCGGCTGCTACTGGTTAATGGTCACAGTACTCGACCGCGCGGGCATCGAACTCTGACTGAAGTCAGGTTATGACAATCATCGCCTTGTTAATGCTGGGAATCTGATGGAGACGAAACAGTTATACCTGGTCGCAGCCGATGCCACTCTTTTCATCCATGCGTCGTTTGTGGGCTTTGTTATTCTCGGCCTGGTCATGGTCTTTGTCGGCAAGCTGTTCTCCTGGTCCTGGGTACGCAATCGCCGGTTTCGCATCGCACACCTTGCGGCGATCGGTATCGTCGTGCTGCAATCCTGGTTCAACGTTATCTGCCCACTTACCCTGTGGGAAATGGAACTGCGGGACAAGGCTGGTGATGTAACCTACCCGGGATCATTCGTTGCGCACTGGCTCGAAACGCTGCTTTATTATCGTGCACCGGAATGGGTGTTTATTTTGCTTTATACCCTGTTCGGGGCGCTGGTGGTCGGTAGCTGGTTCTGGGTGCGCCCCAGGGCCTGATCGGTTCCCCTGTTACGGCCTGGTTTTTGCCCTGCAACTCTATTCGATAGAAATTGCTCTACCAACAACGGAGTTCTACCTCATTAAACCGGGGTAGAACTTTCGTGCGATCTCAGGATAACTACGCACCCAGCGCTGCCAGTATTTTTCGCCAAACACAAGGGGTTGTGCACGGCTCTCCATACCACCGATACCGGCAGCCATCTCTGAGCGTGACGCCATTAACCCCTCGTTACGATGACGTCTACTGGCATTAACGCGGTCGATGTAATCGGCTCCCAGCGGTAATGGCTCAAGCATCGTATTCAGATCGGGGCTGTAAAAAAATGCCGATGAATAACGTTCTCGCCCTGTTTTATTGACGACACGGTGCGGGGTTGCGATGAAGTAGTTATGCGTTACCAGCTGCAGCAACTCGCCCGTGTTTACGACCAAACTACCCGCAACGGGATCGACCGGGTACCAAGTGTCATCGTTAGCCTGCGCCTCCAGTCCCGAATTTTCATCCTGCAGCAGCAGCGTCAAGAATCCAGAATCTTTATGCAGCCCAACACCCTGCCCGCAGGCCCGGGTTTGCGGGTAGCGAATCAGTTTCAGATAGGGTGAAGGATTTTCCCCAAACACCTGTTCGATATGAAATTCGTCGAGGTCAAGCGCAAGCGACATCATGCGCAGAATTTGCCGGGAAAGCCCGGACAGGCGTGAAAAATAATCATCGACCGTTTCCCTGAAACCCGGGATTGTTGCCTCGGATGGCCACTGATTAGGGCCTACCAGCGCCATGTAATAAGGTTCCGGATCCGGAAGCGGGTTGCGATCGACACCGATATCAATCTGCTCGCGGTAGTCGACCTGGTTGTTGGTCAGTTCCGAGCCCAGCTTTTCCCAGCCGCGAAACTGCGGGGAACCGCTCTTGTCAATCGCCTTCTTGGTGTCTTCCGGCAGGGCAAAAAAATTCTTAAGCATCGCCAGGTAAACCTCGCTGATCGACAGCGGGATGCCATGGTTGACCACGTAGAAAAAACCGATTTCATGACATACCTGCCGAAGTTGCCGGCACAATTCGAGCCGCTGTTGACGGTCTCCCGCAAACCAGGGTTCCAGATCGATCACCGGGAGCTGATGGTTCATGTAATTCGAACAGACAAGGTCGTTGATTCTGTGAGACGATAGCGGAGAATTATAACTGATAATACCGACGTACATGGTTGCATATATAGCTGATATTGTTGTCGCCCTGGTTGCGATTTCCTATCCCGATTTCCCTCTGCAATTCGCTCGTTGAGTGTTCGTTTGAGCATAGAAATTTTAAGAATCGCTGCTTTCTCAGACGCCGGGCTTGGCGGTAATCCTGCCAGTGTCATGATCGCCGACACTCATCCCGACGCCGCCGAAATGCAACGCATTGCGGCCGAGGTCGGTTATTCTGAAACCGCGTTTGCGATGCCCGAGGGTAACGCCTGGCGCGTACGTTATTTCTCACCTGAATCCGAGGTCCCATTTTGTGGGCATGCGACTATCGCGCTGGGTGCGGCGCTGGCGCTCAAGCATGGCAACGGTGTGTTTAAGCTGAAACTCAACCAGGCCGATATTACCGTCGAAGGGGAACACAACGGTGGATCGCTATACGCGGCACTGCAGTCGCCGCAGACGCATAGCGCGACAATGTCCGCCGCACTATTAACCGAGGTGCTGGCTCTGTTCGGTTACCGCGAAAACGATCTCAATGCGGAGATTCCGCCCGCACGCGTGCACGGCGGTGCGGATCACCTCGCGGTGTGTCTGAACTCCCGCGCGGCGTTGTCGGCGATGCAATACGACCTTGCAGCCGGGCGCGAACTGATGAACCGCGCGGGAGTGATTACAATTCTGCTCGCCTACGCCGAAACACCGCACCTGTTTCATACCCGTAATCCGTTTGCCTCGGGTGGCGTATACGAGGATCCGGCTACTGGTGCTGCAACCGCTGCTTTTGCCGGGTATCTACGCGACATCGAATGGCCACACCAGGGATCCATTGAAATTATCCAGGGCGAGGACATGGGCATGCGTTCCCGTCTCAGGGCGGAAATCACCGATGAGCCTGGCAGTTCAATCCGGGTTTCCGGCAGCGCTCGCATTATAGAGGACTCAGCCGCATGAAAATAACAATTGCCGACCATCGCTTTAACGCCGTCTTCGAGGCCGATAAATCGCCTGTCACCTGCGACGCGTTTCGCGAGGTAATGCCATTCGAAGGCCAGGTCGTGCATGTGCGCTGGAGTGGTGAGGGTGTGTGGATACCCCTCGGTGACATGGACTTCGATGTCGGCCACGAAAACGCGACCGCCTACCCCGCTCCCGGTCAAATCCTGTTGTATCCAAAGGGAAAAAGTGAAACCGAGATCCTGATCGCCTACGGCAGCGTCCAGTTTGCATCGAAGGCGGGCACCCTCGCCGGCAACCATTTCGCGACAATCACTTCCGATCTGGACCAGCTGCGCGAGATAGGTGTTGCCACCCTCTGGGAAGGTGCCAAACCGATCCTGTTTGAAATTTGAATCGGCCCGCCACCCGTATTGTAGAAATCAAGACCACGCTTGCGGGAGAGCGCAAAGAGTTCGATTGTGAATTGTTAAAGTTCACCAGCGGCGAGGTCGTGGTTATCTACCGAATGCCACGCGACGTGCAGCTTGAAGACCTGTTGCTGCCCAAAGACTCCATCAGCATCGGCTACTTCTGGGAAGATCGCGCCTATAACGCCTATCACTGGATCGACGAGCAAAGCCAAACGCTGGCGTTATACTTTAATATCTGCGATAACACCCGCGTATCACGTCAACAAGTCGCATGGCGCGACCTGACCGTGGATGTTTTGATTACCCCTGACCTGCGTTGCCGAGTGCTGGATGAAGACGAATTACCGGATGACCTTGATAGCGACTTACGCGCCCATATCGAAAGCACGCGCGATGCCTTGTGCGTCGATCCCGCGCGCCTGTTGCTGGAGTTCGAAGCGCGACGCCGGGAGCTGTTGCCCGAGGCCTGACCATGCCGCTTGAACTCTGGCTTGCCTATGTCGCCACCAGCGCGGTGGTGCTGGCGATCCCCGGCCCGACCATACTGTTGGTGTTGAGCTATTCCATCGCGCACGGGCGCAAAGCGACTTTGCCCGTGGTTATCGGAGTTGCGCTTGGCGATTCGGTCGCGATCACCCTGTCATTGATTGGCCTTGGCACGCTACTCGCCGCGTCGGCATTCTGGTTTACGATCATCAAGTGGATCGGCGGGTGCTACCTGATCTACCTCGGCATTGTGCTGTTGCGCGGCGCCAGCAAACCGATACCCGAGCAGACCCAACAGGGACGGATGTCAACACCGCGTAAGCTATTCGGCAACGCATTTATCGTCACCGCGTTAAATCCCAAGAGTATCGTGTTTTTTATCGCCTTGTTGCCGCAATTTATCAGCCCCGACCACCCGGTAACAGCGCAACTCTGGATTCTCGGGGTAACCTTCGTGGTGCTCGCCACTATCGGTGCCACCAGTTATGCATTGTTTGCGACCTCGATTCGGCGTTGGCTCGCGTCAGAGCGCGCGCAAAAAGTCTATAGCGTGGTCGGCGGTGGCCTGTTGATGGGTGCTGGAGTTTGGGCCCTCGGTGCAAAGCGTGTAATCTCCGCGACATGATGCGAATCAGAATTATCAACGGCTTGATCTGCTTTTGCCTGCTGCTGGCGTTGACCGGCTGTGGCAACAAGGGTCCCCTGGTATTGCCTGAGGAAGAAGAGAAAAAGACTAAGAGTAATACCGGTTAGCGATGGACCATTTCGAATACAGGCAGGGTGAACTCTACTGCGAAGACGTCGCGATTGCTACACTTGCTGAGCAATACGGGACACCGCTTTTCGTCTATTCCCGGGCGACGCTGGAACGACATTGGCACGCCTTCGACAGTGCATTTGACGGGCACGAACACCTGGTATGTTACGCCGTCAAGGCGAACTCGAACCTGGCGGTATTAAACCTGTTGGCGCGTCTCGGATCAGGTTTCGATATCGTCTCCGGGGGTGAATTACAACGCGTGCTGCTGGCGGGAGGCAAGCCCGAACGTATCGTATTTTCCGGGGTGGGTAAATTGGCGAACGAAATCGAAACCGCGCTGCAACTCGATATCCTTTGCTTTAACATCGAATCAGAGCAAGAACTCGATCGCATCAATGAAATTGCCGGGCGCATGAAAAAAACCGCTCGCATTTCTTTTCGCGTCAATCCCGACGTCGATGCCAAAACCCACCCTTACATTTCGACCGGACTCAAGGATAACAAGTTTGGAGTTCCCTTCGCTAACGCTGAACAGGTTTACCTCAAGGCATCCGGACTGAAAAACATCGAAATCATCGGCATGGACTGTCACATCGGTTCTCAGTTGACCGAATTGTCACCCTATATCGACGCGTTTGATCGACTGCTGGAGCTGATCGAACGCCTGCGCAAACAGGGCATCAATATCCACCATCTGGACCTCGGTGGCGGCCTCGGAATCCGTTATCGCGATGAGGAACCACCGTTGCCGTCTGAATGGGCCAGTGCCTTGCGTGATCGCCTGAAAAAATTCACCGGCACTGTCGTTATCGAACCCGGGCGCGCGATCGCGGGTAACGCGGGCATCCTGGTCAGCCGGGTGAACTACCTGAAACACGGGGCCGACAAAAACTTTGCCGTGATCGACGCGGCGATGAACGATTTAATCAGGCCGTCGCTGTACGGTGCCTGGCAGGAGATTATTCGCGTCGAGCAGCACAGCGACGCCAGCGAAAAGGTTTACGACGTGGTTGGTGCAATTTGTGAATCGAGCGATTTTCTCGGCAAGGATCGCGCTTTAAGCCTCGAGCAAAATGATTTACTTGCGATCCGATCTTCTGGAGCCTATGCCTTCGGTATGGCGTCCAATTACAACACGCGGGTGCGCGCTGCCGAAGTCATGGTCGACGGCGATCAACACTACTGCGTGCGTGAGCGTGAGTCTTTCGATGACCTGATTCGCGGCGAGTCAATGTTGTCATGAAGTTGAAGTTTGCCAAGATGCATGGTCTCGGTAATGATTTTGCCGTTATTGATGCGATCAACCAGTCTTTTGAACCGCGCCCGGAACTGGTACGGCGCTGGGCCGATCGCTACGATGGTATCGGCTTCGATCAAATGCTCATCGTCGAAAATCCCGAAAGCGACGCTGCCGCATTCAAGTACCGAATCTACAATGCCGACGGGGGCGAAGTTGCGCAATGCGGTAACGGCGCGCGCTGTTTCGCACGTTTCGTACGCGAACAGGGTTTGACCGAGCTGGACATTATTCCGGTGGAAACCAATGCCGGGCTATTGAAGCTCGAAGCGATCGATGCAACCCGTTACCGGGTCGACATGGGCATACCACGATTTGAGCCTGCCGAAATCCCGCTGCGTGCCGAAAAGCGACAGGATTTATACCAGACCGATTACGAGGGTCGCGAGATCAGCTTCAGCGCGATGTCGATCGGTAATCCACACATGGTTATCCAGGTCGATGATGTTGATACCGCCGGCATAGAAACGCTTGGGCCTTACTTCGAGACTAGCCTGTTATTTCCCGAAAGAGCGAACATCGGTTTCATGCAGATTCTGGGGTGCGATGCTTTTAAATTGCGCGTTTACGAGCGCGGTGTCGGCGAAACCCGTGCCTGCGGTAGCGGCGCCTGCGCTGCGATGGTCGCCGGGGTGCAGCTTGGCTTGCTCGAACCAGTCGCAAAGGCGATATTATTGGGCGGCGAGCTCAAACTGGAATGGCAAGGTAACGCAAACCCCGTTATGATGACGGGCGAAACTGCAATGGTTTATCAGGGCGAAATCGATTATGAGTGAATTATCAGCTGAACCACAGCAATCCGATCTGACCGACGAATCAAAGGTCATCCAGTATCTCCGGAACAACCCCGAAGTGCTGATGGCGTACCCGGAGGTTTTTTCCTCACTCGCAATTCCACACAAGACCGGCGGTGCGACCTCGCTAGTTGAACGCCAGCTCAAACTGCTGCGCGAAGAAAACCAGTCGCTGAAGTCGAAAATCGATGAACTGGTTGGCATCGCTCGCGACAATGAGGAGTTAAACCAACGGTTTCATCGTCTCGCGCTGGAACTGATGAATAGCGATCAGTTACACGACATACTCGCAATGGTGCAGGACCAGGTGCAGACCTTTTTCTATACCGATTTCGTCTGTTTTCGGTTTCTACCCGGCGTCAGCGAGGCCGGTAATATACTCGATGGGCTTTATCTCGATAGCGACAGCGGTATCGTCGACAGCGTCAAGCCCTGGATCGAAGCACGCAAGCCTGTTTGCGGCCAGCAGGCCGATAAAATCAATCATGGATTGTTCGGCCCGGATATCCGCATCGGTTCAAGTGCATTGATCCCGCTTTACCACACCGGCAACCTGGGCCTGTTATGCCTCGGTAGCGTCAATGCCGATCGCTTTGGCGTCAGCATGGGCACTATTTTTCTACAGCAATTGGGCGAACTGGTCAGTAATCGTTTGAAAAACCTGTTGCAGGCGGGGTAGCACGCATGGACGAATATCTGGACCAGTTCATCCAGATGTTACGCAGCGAAAAGTATTACTCTCCACACACCTGCACTAACTACCGCCGCGATCTGAACCAGCTTCGAAAATACCTCGCTAAACAGGACATCGAATCCTGGAAGCAGGTTGGTTATTCAGAAGTCAGCGGATTTGCCGCGCAGCGTCATCGGCAGGGACGCAAGAGCCGCACCATCCAGCGCGAACTATCTTCGATCCGCAGCTTTTACCAGTTTCTGATCCGTAACGCGCTAGTCGCGAAAAACCCGGCGCTCGAAGTGCGTGCGCCTAAAAGCGACAGGCCGCTGCCCAAAACCTGCGATGCCGAAACCATCGACCGTTTACTGTCCGTCGACGACGACAGTGACGGACTACAGGTTCGCGACGTTGCTATTTTCGAATTGATTTATTCCTCGGGACTGCGCCTCGCAGAGCTGATTAACATCGACCTCGACGACATCGATCTGCCACAACAACAACTTGTCGTCACTGGCAAGGGTAACAAAACTCGTTACCTTCCGATCGGCACCAAGGCGGTTAGTGCGGTAAAACGGTGGCTTAAACTGCGCCAGGATTTTACCCGGGATAGCCAACAGTCGGCGCTGTTTCTGAGCAAACAGGGTAATCGTATCTCGCCGCGCAACGTGCAAAGCCGGCTCAACCGTCTTATCCAGCGACAGGCGCTTGACCAACATCTGTCACCACATACCTTGCGCCATTCCTTTGACACCCATATGCTGGAATCAAGTTCAGACTTGCGTGCGGTGCAGGAATTGCTTGGACACGTCAATATAGCCACCACCCAGGTGTACACGCATCTTGATTTTCAACACCTGGCCAGGGTTTACGATTCAGCGCATCCGCGAGCGAAGCGCAAGAACTAAATCGCCATTACCGTGAATGCGGGTACCGTGGAGGAAACAGGAAAGCCGCTGTCTCCTTGTATTTATTTTTCACTGCCCATATATGACAATGTCTGCAGTGATTTCACCGGGAAGGGATTTTGGAACAATTCGAAGGCACAACAATTCTTTCGGTACGCCGTGATAACAGCGTCGTGGTCGGCGGTGATGGCCAGGTCAGCCTGGGGAATACCATCATGAAAGGAAATGCACGCAAGGTACGCCGTCTCTACAAGGACAAGGTTATCGCCGGGTTCGCCGGGGGCACTGCCGACGCATTCCTGTTATTCGAGTTATTCGAAGGCAAACTCGAAAAACACAATGGTCAAATGATTCGCGCCGCGGTGGAGCTGGCCAAGGAATGGCGTTCAGATCGCGCATTGCGTCGCCTCGAGGCCCTGCTTTGCGTCGCCAACGAGGACGCCTCGCTAATAATCTCTGGTAACGGTGACGTTATCGAGCCAGAAGATAGCCTGATGGCGATCGGCTCGGGTGGTGCTTACGCCCAGGCTGCCGCGCGCGCAATGCTCGACACCACTGAAATGAGCGCTCGCGAGATCGTCGAGAAGGGATTGCAGATCGCCGGTGAAATCTGTGTCTTCACCAATCTCAACCATACGTTCGAAGCAATCGACTACTAGGTAATACCGTGGACAGTAAATACATTGCGCAGTCACCTATGACCCCGCGCGAGATTTCGCAGGAACTCGACAATCATATTATTGGCCAGGACAAGGCCAAGCGTGCGGTTGCAATCGCGCTGCGTAATCGTTGGCGCCGGCAGCAGGTCAGTGAAGAGCTGCGCAACGAAATCACGCCTAAAAATATCCTCATGATGGGGCCCACCGGGGTCGGCAAAACCGAAATCGCACGCCGCCTGGCGCGACTCGCGAACGCACCGTTCATCAAGGTCGAAGCAACCAAGTTTACCGAGGTCGGTTATGTCGGTCGCGACGTCGAGTCGATCATCCGCGACCTGGTTGATGTATCGGTCAAGCAAATGCGCGAGTCAGAAGTCAGCCGGGTCCGACACCGTGCCGAAGACGCCGCCGAGGAAAAAGTGCTGGATGCCTTGCTGCCCCGCCCGAAAGACTTTACCGGGGAGGCCGATACCGCAAGTGACAGCACGCGCCAGAAATTCCGCAAGATGTTACGCGAAGGCAAGATCAACGATAAGGAGATCGAAATTGATTTGCAGCTGCCCTCGCTGGGCGTTGAAATCATGGCTCCACCCGGGATGGAGGACATGACCAATCAGCTCCAGGGTATGTTTCAAAATCTCGGTAACCAGAAATCCAAGACGCGCAAATTGTGCGTTGAGGATGCACTCAGAATGCTGACTGACGAAGAAGCCGCGAAATTGATTAACGAAGACGAACTCAAACTTACCGCACTCGAAAACGCGGAACAAAATGGCATCGTTTTTATCGACGAAATCGACAAGGTCGCCAGGCGCGGAGAGACCAGTGGCACCGACATTTCACGCGAGGGTGTGCAACGCGATCTACTACCCCTGGTTGAGGGCTGCACGGTGTCTACCAAGGCTGGAATGATAAAAACGGACCATATTTTATTCATCGCTTCCGGTGCATTCCACGTTTCCAAGCCCAGTGACCTGATTCCGGAATTGCAGGGGCGCCTACCGATACGGGTCGAACTCTCGGCGCTGACCGTCAACGATTTCGTGCGCATCCTGCGTGAGCCTAACGCTTCTTTGACCGAACAATACACGGCGCTGATGGAAACCGAGGGTGTCGGCCTGGTATTCACCGATGACAGTCTCGCACGCATCGCCGAAATCGCCTGGCAGGTCAACGAGAAGCAGGAAAATATCGGCGCGCGTCGTTTGCATACCGTGATGGAGCGCCTGCTCGAAACGGTCAGTTTCGAGGCCTCGGACATGGTCGATCAAACCATCACCATCGATGCCGAGTATGTTAACGAACATCTCGGCGAACTGTCACTGGATGAAGACCTGTCGCAGTACATACTCTGATGAAACCAACCGAGATAAACCTGCATAAAGTATCGCGCGTGCTTGAACTTAGTTTCGAAGATGGCTCGAGTTTTCAGTTACCGGTTGAGTATTTAAGGGTCTACTCGCCCTCCGCTGAAGTGCAGGGCCATGGCCCCGGCCAGGAAGTGCTGCAGGTCGGCAAGGAAGACGTCAATATTAACAGTATCGAGCCGATGGGCCACTACGCAGTCAAGCTCGCTTTCGACGACAATCACGATAGCGGGATTTACAGTTGGGAATATCTATACGAGCTTGGCGTCACCTATGACGAAAGATGGCAAAACTACCTGGACCGACTCGAGACCGAGGGTCACAAGCGCCGCGAGAGTTCCTAGTGGATCCGGCGGCCAAGCCGCGAGATGACAGTAACCGTCGAGCCTGATATGGTTCGATTCATGCAACAGAAATCAACCACCGACTTTGGCTTCGAAGAGATAGCGGCTGCGGAAAAGCAGGGGCGGGTAGGCGCGGTTTTTACCTCCGTCGCACGAAAATATGACTTGATGAACGATGTCATGTCTTTCGGTGTCCATCACCTGTGGAAACGCTTTACGCTCGAAATGTGTGGTTTACGTCCTGGGCATAAAGTACTCGATCTCGCCGGCGGTACGGGCGACCTGGCGCTCAAAGAGGCGCAGATGGTCGGCGAATCCGGACAGGTTGTTCTCGCTGACATTAATGCCGCGATGTTACAGCGAGGGCGCGACCGGGTTATCGACAGCGGCTTCGTTAATCGAGTCGAATCGGTGCAGTGCAACGCCGAGATGTTGCCATTTGTCGACAATCACTTCGATTGCATCACCATCGCTTTCGGTCTGCGCAACGTTACTGACAAAGCCGCAGCGTTGGCCTCGATGCAGCGCGCGCTGAAACCCGGCGGTCGCTTATGCATACTCGAATTCTCGAAACCGGTTTACGAGCCGCTGGAAAAGCTTTACGACTTTTATTCCTTTAAACTATTGCCGCGCATGGGCGAGTTAATTGCCCGGGATCGCGAAAGTTACCAGTACCTTGCCGAGTCAATTCGCATGCATCCAGACCAGCTCGCGCTAAAACAAATCATCCTCGAACAAGGGGGCTTCGACGAAGTCGAGGTACACAATCTAAGCGGCGGCATTGTTGCCCTGCATCGCGCATTCAAGTACTAGGCAGTTCCTTCATCGTGCAAATTTCCGACAGCCTCAGCGCGACTTTCCTCGATTCAATCCAGAACTCATTGCTAGTCGCTGCTGAAATCGGAGGTAACCGATTGCTCGAGTTTGACGAAATTGCCCTTAAGGGCTGCCACGAAATGCAGGGGCATTGCATCGCCATTGACATTACCGATATTGATTTTCAGCTCTACTGTCACCCCGGGGACTGGGGTATTCGCCTGAGTCGCAATCCACCGGCGCGGGATGTGGACGCGACCATTTCAGGCCGCTTGATGGCCCTGGTCAATCTCGCATCCCTGGATGACAAGGTTTCGACCTCGATCCAGGAACGCGTCAGCTTTCAGGGCAATATCGCGCTCGCACAAAAATTGCAAAAGATTCTCGCCGGTCTCGACATTGACTGGGAGGAAGCCCTGGCACAGCGTACCGGCGATGTACTCGCGTTTCAGATTCATCAACGCACCCGTAACCTGGGAACCTGGCTGCGGCAAAGTGCAGAATCCCTGTTGCAGACCAGCAGTGAGTACCTGCGCGAAGAGGCAGGTCTCAGCCCCACCGAGGTCGAGTTCGAAGTTTTTCAATCACGGCTTACCGAACTCAAGCACGATGTCGCGCGCACCGAGGCAAGACTGCAGCAGTTGCTCGAGAAGATTCAACCGCAGTAATGCGCAAGCTGCTACGCCTGATCTCTATTAACTTCACGTTGGCGCGTTTCGGCCTCGACGAGGTCGTTTTATCGCTGCATTTCTACCGCCCGCTTTACCTGCTGGGCAAAATTAATCCATTTAACTGGTTTCGAAGTAACGACCTGAGCGAAGCCGAACGCCTGCGTTTATGCATCGAGTCACTGGGCCCGATCTTCATCAAGTTTGGGCAGATGATGGCGACGCGACGCGATCTGTTTGGCGATGAAATCACTGACGAACTCGAAAAACTGCTCGACCAGGTGCCACCATTCCCCTGGCACGAGGCACGCGACATTATCGAGCAGCAACTGGGAATGCCGTTGGAGAAGGCGTTCAAGAAAATCGATGAAAATGAAATCGCCTCTGCTTCAATCGCACAGGTGTATGGCGCAAAACTACCTGACGGGCAGGATGTCATCGTAAAAATAGTGCGCCCCGGAATCGAGCACAGAATCCGCCAGGATATCGAGGTATTGCTGCTACTGGCAAAGATGGCCGACCGCTACTGGAATGAAGCAAAACGGGTCAAACCGATTCAAATTGTACGCGAATTCGAAACCACCATCTTTAACGAGCTCGACCTGATTCGGGAAGCGGCGAATTCAAGTGAGCTGCGCCGCAATTTCGAGGGCTCGCCCGATCTGTACGTGCCGTTTGTTCACTGGGATTATTGTCGCTCACGGGTCATGGTCATGGAGCGTATCCACGGAATCCCTGTGACTGATATCAAACAGCTTCGTGCACACGACATCAACTTCGAGGTTTTGTCGCGCAAGGGCGTAGAAATCTTTTTTACCCAGGTGTTCCGGCATAACTATTTCCATGCCGACATGCACCCAGGCAATATCTTCGTCGCAACCAGCAAGCCCGAAGATCCCCAGTACATCGCGGTTGATTTTGGCATCATGGGATCTTTATCGACCAGCGATCAACGCTATCTTGCGGAAAATTTCGCAGCGTTTTTTAATCGAGATTATCGGCGGGTTGCCGAACTTCACGTCGATTCCGGGTGGGTCGATCATGACACCCGTATCGATGAATTCGAAGCCGCAATACGCAGTGTTTGCGAGCCCATGTTTCAGCGCCCATTGGCAGAAATTTCTTTCGGACAACTGTTATTGCGCCTGTTTCAGACTGCACACGCTTTTAACATGGAGATTCAGCCCCAGCTGCTGCTACTCGAAAAAACATTTCTGCACATTGAGGGAATCGGTCGCCAGTTGTATCCCCAGCTTGACCTCTGGGATACGGCTAAACCCTTTATCGAGCTATGGCTTTCCGAGCAACTTGGTACACGCGCCCTGATCAAGGGTCTCAAAAAAAATCTGCCCTACATCGCCGAGCATTTGCCGGACCTGCCGCAACTCGCCTTCAAGGCACTTGACCGGATTGCCAATGATGAGCTCAGGGTGGAACTGCGGTCGCGCCAGATAGATGATTTGAAACGGGAAATTCGCCAGGCAAACCGGCGCAATATTCGCGCCATCATCGGTGGCAGTTTTGTCATTAGCGCGAGCATCATCCTGGGACTAGACGGTCTCGCGCCAATCATGGTTGGGAGTGGACAATTGATTGTGCCGCTGCTGAGCGCGGCCCTTGCAATTCCCGGGATTTACCTGTTACTCGGCAGTTACCTCGATAACTAGCACTGCGCCCGGGTAAAGTTTTTATTCAGGCGCTTTCCGTGCTTGTAACCCTTCCAATAGGCCGATTTAACTTCTTCGCGGTATTCTTCAGGGATTGATTGAAGATATTCATTGTAATCCCGATTGAAAACCTTTTCGTCTTCGCAGAATTTGCGCTTGTAGGCGAGCTGACCGGTCAGTTCGGCGACGCGTAAATGACGAAATTTCGGATCCTCGGGTAGCAGCTCTTCCTCGACCTCTTCGACCTCGGGCTTGGCTGTACTCTCATCTTCGGCAACATTGGTCTTAGTGGGCTCTTCGCTACGGCTACGCGAACGTGTCAGGCGTTCGCATTCATCCGTCGACAATAACGGGGCTTCCTCTTTGCTCTTATCGAAGCCTTCCTCAAAAGCGTCACGCATGGGGTCGCGACTTTCCTCGGGCATCAACTGAACGCGCTGTGTAAACTCCGCGAGCACGCCGGCCTCACCACACTGCAAACGCGAATAGCTAAGAGTGCCAAGTGTCCTCGACAAATTGACGATGGTGCTGGTTGCATTTTCGAGCGCAGCGGCATCGACTTCGGCACCGTCCTCGGGAGCCTGCTGGCTGAGCTCGGCAATGGCCTTGTCGATGATCACCATGATCGAGTTCAAGCCCTGGTCAAGTAACTCGGCCCGAGCGGAAAATGACAGGCTCGACAGGAAAAATAGTACAAGCAGTAATTTTAAAGATTTCATCACTTTACCGTAATCTGCTAATAGACAAGATTAAATCATGGATCAGACGCTTCATCCAGTGCCCAAAGCCCCTCATTTTTGCGCTGCATCACAATTTCGAGGATAATGCGGCGTCTTTCAGGCTGTATCAACGAATTGAAACTCCGACTCGCTTCTTTAATGGTACCGCCCCACTGTCATCCCCGCGACAACCTCGAGACCAGCAATTACATCCCAGGAAGATGCTCTTTGTTCAGGATTGATAGCAAATCGCTGCCGGAAAGCAAATTCTTTTTACCTCGGCTGGTCCGGGAATGAGCGCAGCAACACCCAGAATCGGCTTCGTCAGCCTCGGATGTCCGAAGGCGACCGTTGACTCGGAACAGGTTATTACCCAGCTACGTGCCGAAGGTTACGATATCGCACCTGATTTCGATAACGCCGACATGGTTATCGTCAATACCTGCGGATTTATCGATAGCGCGGTTGAAGAATCTCTCGATACGATCGATGAAGCACTGCATCAAAACGGCCGCGTCATCGTTACCGGTTGTCTCGGCAAGCGCGCTGATATGATCAATAATCGCTTTCCATCGCTGCTAGCCGTTACCGGCCCACATGCCCGGGACGAAGTCATGCAGGCAGTGCATCAACATTTACCGGCTCCGCATGACCCGTTTCTGGACCTGGTGCCGAAACAGGGCGTGCGCCTGACGCCGCGCCATTATGCCTACCTGAAAATATCCGAAGGCTGTAATCACCGTTGCAGCTTTTGCATCATCCCATCACTGCGTGGTGACCTGGTTAGCAGGCCGATTGATGAAGTCATGGATGAAGCGCAAATTCTGGTAGATGCCGGTACCCGGGAGATCCTGGTAATTTCCCAGGACACCAGCGCCTACGGGGTGGATTGCAGGTACAGCACTCGATTCTGGCAGGGGCAGGCGCTGCAGACCCGTTTTTTCGACCTGACCCGCACCCTCGGTCAACTGGGTGTCTGGGTTCGACTGCACTATGTTTATCCTTATCCGCATGTCGATGACGTGATTCCGCTAATGGCAGACGGTGCCATTCTCCCCTACCTGGACATCCCGATGCAACACGCGAGCCCACGTGTCCTGAAATCAATGAAACGGCCGGGAAATCGAGATCGCATGCTCGAGCGCATTCTGAAATGGCGGGAGATTTGCCCCGAGCTTGTAATTCGCAGCACCTTTATCGTCGGGTTTCCGGGAGAGACTGATTCAGAATTTGAAGAATTACTCGATTTTCTCGAAGTTGCGCAGCTCGATCGCGTCGGGTGTTTCACTTATTCCGCGGTCGAGGGGGCAACCGCCAACGCGTTCGCAAACCCGGTTCCGGAGACACTGAAACAGGAACGTTATCACCGCTTCATGCTTAAACAGCAGGCTATCAGCGCGCAAAAATTGCAGCAACGCGTCGGTCAACAGATGACAGTGCTGGTGGAAACGAGTAACGCGCAAGGCTACGTGGGGCGCAGTTACGCCGATGCGCCGGAAATTGATGGGGTCGTTAACATTGCCACCGACAAAAAATTATCCCTGGGCGAATTCTATCGCGTCGAGATTAGCGCCGCCGACGAATATGACCTTTACGCGCAGCCCAGCAGGTAGACTTTATCGCCTTTTACCCTGATTGGCAGGGATTCCAGGCTTTCCCCCGGGCAGGGACCAAAAACGCATTCCCCGGTATCAATCAAAAAGTGCGCGTCATGCACCGCGCACTGGATCAGCGCACCCTCGATATCGAGGAACTGGTGGTCAACCCAGTCCAGCGGCGACCCCGTATGCGGGCAGCTATTACGGTAAGCAAAACATTCCCCATCCCGACGCACCACGAAACCCTCAACCGGTTTTCCGGCACAATCGAGCGAAAATCCATAGGACCCGGGATCGGACAAACGTTTCAGTTCGCAAATAAAGACCAAATTTTCCATAATTTTGCTTATAAATCCTCTCGAATAGCCGATAACTATTGAGCCACCACAACAAGGCAAGAATCTGAGTTCCCCCCGGACTATGTAAGGTAAGTGTCAAGGAAACTGAATTAATGCTGCATAAGGTCGAACAAAATACCGACTGGAAGTCGAGATATCAAGACGTACTCAAGGATCTTGAGGAGCGCGAGCAGGGGTGGGTGCAAAGCGAGGAGTTGCTGCGTAAAGCGATCGACAGTCTGAGTAATACCGGTCGTGGGCTCGATGCCAGGCTGGACAAGCAGCTTAAAGCCATAGAGCAGCTATCACGGGAAAAGCATGACCAAAAGCTTTCCGGCGCGCTGGATCAGCTCGCTGGCATCGTGGCTTCCTTGGATAGTCCTAAAGCGAGCACTAAATCGCGTCGCTCCGACCCGATTATGCTGATGCTCGAACTGTTACAGAACATTCACTTTGATGCATCGCAGCGCGGACAATTAAAGGAAATTTGCTCCGATTTACTGAAGTCAGTCGCCAATGGCCACGATAGTGATTCGGTCAGCGTCTACATTCAGAAGCTTTCCGAATTGATCAACGAGAATTTCGATAACATCAACAGCGGCAGTCAATCTTCAAGGGCCGATGAGGCGCCTATCGATCAGTTGATGACATCTCTGCTGGAACGACTTGCGCTTCTTCAGGGCGCCGACAGTAGCGCACAAGAGATCCAGGCCCGGGTCCACGAAGGGGTCGATGATGAGCAGTGGACCGACACCTTAAACGATATTGTTAATTCAATTTCGGGTTCAATAAAAAATTTAGAACAGGAAAAGCGTGAACTCGAAAGTTTCATAGTCAAGGTTACCGAACAACTCGACGACGTAACCCAGACCATCGTAAAAGATCAGAAGGACCACGAGTCCAATCACGAAGACGCAAAGTCGCTGCAAAGTTTTGTACAGGAAGGTGTGGAACTAATCCAGAAGAACTTCCAGTCAACCAATGACCTGCAAGAGTTGAAGTCCGAAGTATCCAAGAATATTGATGATATTCGTGGTGGCGTTGACGATTTCGCGGATCGCTTTGACGAGCGCCACGACGCAACCGCAGAACGCAATCTTAAGCTCACCGAGCAACTTTCCCAAATGGAGCAGGAGACCCAGGAATTGCAGGTCATGCTACAGGAAAACCGCACCAAGCTACTTTATGACGCGCTAACCGGTGTTTATAGTCGTATGGCCTACGACGAGCGCATTCAGCAGGAACTCGCGCGCTGGACTCGCTACGAAACTCCGTTCAGCTACGTCATTCTCGACATTGATTTCTTTAAGCGTATTAACGATACCTACGGGCATAACGCCGGAGACAAGGCATTGAAAATCATCGCGCAGCTGATGACGACCTATGTACGCCAATCGGATTATGTTTTTCGGATCGGCGGTGAAGAATTCGTGCTGTTACTGACGAACACCGCGCAAGACAATGCCAGTAAGCTGGTGGAAAAGATGCGCAAGGGGATCGCCGCCAGCAGCCTTCATTTCAAGGGCGAACCGGTAACGTTGACGCTATCAGCGGGCATTACTGAAACCCGCAACGGCGATAATGTCGAGTCAATTTATGAGCGTGCGGACAAGGCCCTGTACAAGGCCAAGAATTCGGGACGTGATTGCCAGTTTATTGCCGATTAACTGGCCTCGTCGGGTGTCTTCGCAACAATGGTCAATGCATGCAGTTCCCCGGAGGCAATTTCATCGTTGACACAGGCATAGACCAACTGGTGGCGTTTTATTGTTGTCAGGCCTGCGAAAACATCGCTGATGACGTTGGCAACAAACTTGCCCTCGCCGCCACTAACTTCAACCGCAGCATCAGGCATGCGTGTTGCGATTAACTGCTGAATATGTTCTGGGGTCATGGATTAAGGCATTTAAGTCAAACGATGGATTGATAAACTATATTACAAGAGGTGTTAGTAATTACCATGAAAAAACTAATTTTATGCTCGATGGTGTTGATGTTCTGCCTTAGCCAGGTAAAAGCCGCCGAGGATGAGGCAAAAGCATCGACAGCATCGGCTTATGTTTCACTAGGCGACCCGATGGTGCTCAACCTGAGCGGACCCAAACGATTGACTTTCCTGCAAATCAGTGCGGATGTTTTAGTCAGTGACTCTGATGCCGAAGCAACCATCAAGACGCATGTGCCGGCGATTCGACATAGCCTGATCATGCTGCTTAGCGAACAAAAGGCTGGCGATATCAAGTCACCTGCCCGGCGTGAGGAAATTCGCCAACAAGCAACCTCGCAGGTGCAGGCGCTGATTGCCGACCTGTCCGGTAGCCAGGACGTCAGCGAAATCCTGTTCTCCAGCATCCTGGTCCAGTAATCCATCCGCAGGCCCATCGATCAATCCAGAATTTACAGTGCGGCGTTGGGCTCGAAATGAAAGCTATTTGGGGTCGAGTTTGAGGTCTTCGTTATCGACGCTGATAGCGGACTGGCCGTGGATAAACTCGAGTAGTTGCTCACCCGCCATCGAAAAACGCCAACCCTGGGCCAGTCGACTGCTTTTTTGATTCAGAATCAGGTTGTCGATGTCCTTACGAGTAGCTAGCGTGGCGAGCGCAATCTGATTCTGGTCAGCGATCTTTCTGCACAAAGCCATCAGGCAATCACCCAACGCTAATTGCTGTTTATTCAAACTTCTAGACGTGTCATGTTGCGGCCACTGCGCCGAATCGACCATCTCCGCGTGCGCAACGATTTTTAACAGCTCGTCACCATGGCGCCTGGCAGTTTTTTCACTCAGCTCGGGAATTCGCGCCAGGGCTTCGAAGTCTTCAGGTTTCTGGCGTGCAATTTCGACCAGGGCGTCATCCTTGGTAATCCAGCGTCGCGGTCGGTTCTGTTTCTGCGCCAGGTCCTCGCGCCACCGGCACAAGTCACTTGCGATTTGCAGCTTCTCGTCTTTGAGCTTGAGCACGCCTTTGAGCCGCCTCCATAATTGCGACTTGTCTACCTGATAGTTCTCCGGGTCACTCATCGCACGCAAATCCTTTTCGATCCAGCTGCTACGCCGGGTTGAATCAAGCTTCTGGTTTAGGGTTTCAAAAACTGCTATCAGGTGGCGCACGTCGTCCATCGCATAATCGAGTTCATCCGGGCTCAACGGCCTGCGAAGCCAGTTAGCGCGCGTATGTTTTTTATCGAGCGTCACCCCGGTGATCTGCTGTACCAGGTCCGCATACGAAATCTGGTGGTTGTAGCCGAGCACCGCAGCGGCTAACTGGGTATCGAATACGGGCGTAGGCACTGCCCCAAACTTCTGGTAAAGAATTTCGAGATCTTGTGAAGACGAATGAAATACCTTCAATAGATCCGGTCTAACCAGCAATTCCGCCAGCGGCGCAAATTCAGTAATCGCGAGCGGATCAATACAGGCCAGTCGATCTCCGCTCGCTATCTGTATCAGTGCCAACTCGGGATAATAGGTGCTCTCGCGGATAAACTCGGTATCGACCACACAATAGCTGGCATCGCCCAGGCCTGCGCAAAATTGCGCTAGCTCGGCATTACTGTCGATGTATTCATAATCTTGTTGTGGAGCCAAAGTGCCGCTACCTCAACAACGCTTTGCGCCGGATATCGCGCAACACCACGAATACCCAGGGCCAGATCAACATACCAATAAACGGTGCTCCAAAGAAAGTCAGCACGGGTGTCGGCCGGCCCAGGATGCCTTCCACCCAGGCCACTATCACCTGGTCGATCAACAACAGTACGAATATGTAAATCGTTTGCTGGGCCAACGCCAGTACACGAATACGCTGGTAAAAGCTAAGATTGATGTAAATGATAAGGAGTAGTGGCAGGGTGTGCTGACCGAGTAGCGTGCCAAGCGAAGTATCAAGAATGATACCGGTAAAAAACGCAAACCACAGGCCGACACGCCTGGGTAAGGCCATGCTCCAGTAAAGCAGCGTCAATGCTATCCAGTTTGGTCGATAGATCTGTACCCAATCCGGTAGTGGCAGAATCATCAAAACCAGGGCCACCAGCAGGCTTAAATAAATAACCAGATATTTCAGCTGCGACATT
>CAXMSP010000102.1:0-9551 GCA_964196225.1 uncultured Gammaproteobacteria bacterium
TTCGATCTTATTGAAGGGTACGTAGTCGAAGCCGGGAATCAGCGGCTGAAATGCTTCGCGATACTTTGGTGTGTAAGTGGCACTGACCGCACCCATGGTGCGACCGTGGAAGCCACGCATCGCGGTGACAAAGTTAGTCCGCCCGGTGTGCAGGCGCGCAAACTTGAGCGCGGCCTCGATCGCTTCGGCGCCCGAGTTGCATAAATAGGCACGAGTCAGGCTCTGCGGGGTCACTTCGACCAGTTTTTTGAGCAGTTTCGAGCGCACGTCGTTGTACATGATGTTGGGGCAGGTAATCAGGGTTTCGGCTTGCTGCTTGATCGCTGCGACCAGCTTTGGATGGCAATGCCCGAGTGAGGCGACCGCGATTCCAGCGGCGCAATCGATATACTCCCGATCCTGCTCGTCGTAAAGCAAGGCTCCACTTCCGCGGACCGCAACCAGGTCGCGTTTTGCCTGTAACGGCACGCCATATTCGTGTTCGAGTGCTTTGTAATCAGTCATGAGATATGTGTCCCGGCGCCTTCGAGTGCGCTGATAATGGGTTGCTCACCGCGGCCATCGGCGATGATGACCCGGGTTTTGCCGCCCTGGCAAAGTCGCGTCAGCGCGAGTAGTTTGCGTTTGATTCGTCCTTCGACGCTCGCTTCACGACGCTCTAGCTCACTGAGACTCATGCTGGTTACCAGCGAGGTTTCGTCAGCGGGATCATCGAGAAACCCGGGTGCTTCGATCAATTGAATCACCGTATCGATATCGAGCGCGCGCGCAATCTGGACAATGATGTCGTCGTTCTCGGAGTTTATTGCAAACCCGTTCTCGTCGGCGATGGGAATCGTCAGCACCGGGCAGTAACCATTTTCCAGCAATAGTGTCAGCAACTGGCTGTTAATGGAGCGCGGTTTGCCTGAAAGATCCCTTTTGATCAGAGTTTTACCGTTTTCACGCACACGAATGCCCTTGTTGCGTTCTCCCTGGACCAGGCGACCATCGAGACCGGTCAGACCGACCGCGTTAATTTCATTACGTTGGCACAATTCAACGATCTGCTTGTTGCGCAGACCGGAGTAACTCATCATGATGACATCGATCGCATCCTGATCGGAAAAAACGCTGGCGTAGCCTGAAACCGAGGTCAGCACCGTCTTTTCCTTACCCAGTTGTTGCGCCAGCTGATCGCGTAGCACGTTGGCCCCATGCACGATGACAAATGGTTGCTCGAGTGTCGCCAGGTCTGCGATTGCGGCTTCGAGATTGATTTGCTCGCCGCCACCGATTTTTATCAGCATCATAATTCGATCGTCGTGTTGTTCGCGATTATGGACCAGTCGCTGTCTCCAGCGAACGGTTGCGAGCATACCAGATGCAGGCCCTGGTGATGCTTCTGGTGCATTTGAAAGTATTCCGGATCCTCGCTATAACTGGTCGACAGGCACGATTGTTCTCCGTCGGAGAGAATAATATTCATCGCGCGCACGTAGGCGCTGCGCTTTTTGATTATGTCGACAGCCTTATTAGTGGCCTGGCATTTATCGCCCTTGTCGAAGCGGCGAATATAGTTGTAAATCTTTTCCGCACCGATACGACCTTCCGATTTAATTCGTACTCCGCGTAATTCACCATTGAAAATGAAAACCGACTCGCCGTCGGAGAAGGGCATGTTGTTTTCGATGACGATACCTTCATCACGAAACGCGCTGCGCGCATGTACCAGTAACAGGTGAGTGTGCCCAAATTGCTCCAGGTTATCCTCCCAGATCGGGCGGATATCGTGGTATTGATGCCAGCCGTCGTCTTCGCGCCAGGCGCAGCCCCAGCCGTGACCCTGGAACTCCCGGCCATCGCGTGAGAGCTTGGCGAAGGGTGCTAGTAAATCCGCAATCGGAAATTGCGTCTCGGCCCGGGCATAGAGAATACGACACATGCCGGCGCAGAATCAGGGGTGCAATCCAGGGAATTCGAGTCCCGTGGTTTCGTCGAATCCCTGCGCAATATTGAATGCCTGCACTGCCTGGCCCGCCGCGCCTTTCATGAGGTTATCCAGTGCGCTGATCACGACCAGTCGATTACTGTGCGGATCGCGCTCAAAGCCGATATCACAGTAATTACTGCCAGCCAGAATTTTCGGTTCCGGGTAACGATGGATGCCACTGCGCTCCTTGACGATGCGGATAAAAGGTTCGTTTCCGTAGGCACCGCGGTAGAGCTTCCAGATATCTTTTTCTTCCAGGTCCTGGTTCAGAAAAACATGACAGGTTGCCAGGATTCCGCGCACCATCTCGATCGAGGTTGCCGAGAAATGAATATTTGCTGCGCCCAGTTCCTGCTGGATTTCGCCAAGGTGACGATGGGCGGTTGGTTTGTAGGAGCGCACCGCGCCGCTGCGTTCAGGATGATGGCTGCCTTCGCTGACTGCATTGCCACCCTGGCTGGAACCGGCTTTTACCTCGACCACGGCAGATTCGACTACGCCGGCCTGGTAAAGTGGATGCAGCGCGAGAATGGTTGCGGTTGCGTTACAACCAGCACCCGAGATCCTTTTCGCACCTTTCATTTCCGCGCGGTGAAGCTCTGGAATGCCGTAGACAAAATCGGCGAGTTTCTGCGGGCAGCTGTGCGATTTTCCATACCAGGTTTCAAAAGCGTCGCTGTCGTTCAGCCGGAAGTCGGCGGATAAATCGATCAGGGTGTCGGCCAGTTCTTCAAAGTCGCCCAGGCGATTCATCATTTGTCCGTGCGGTAATCCCAGGAACAGCACGTCGCAGGGCTCGAGTTCGGCGATAGGGACAAATTTGTGCCTGCAGATTTTGCGCAGGTTGGGGTGCACACTGGAAACCAGCTTGCCCGCGTGCCGCTCCGAGGTAACTTGTTGAATTTCGACCTGCGGATGGAACAACAGGATGCGCAGTAAATCGCCACCGGTGTACCCCGAGGCGCCGACAATCGAGATCTTGATCATTGTGTGTGCTCTCTCAAGGTGATAACTACGAATTCAGTTAGCTTGTCAACGTTCACAGCAAGGCGTGCCTCGCAGGCAATGGCCAGTCCCTTGCCAAGAGGCGCAACGCAGTCTGTGGGCGTTGACAAGCTAACCCCAAGGGCGCCCCTGTGTTGTTCCGCAGCAGCGTTGCAGTACTCGACAAGGGAGTAACCCTTGCCTTCGCACTGCGCCTTGCTGCGGAACAACACAGGGAAGCTGAGTCCGTAGTTATCACCTTGAGAGAGCACCAACCAGTCCGATAACGTAATTCGCAACGACCTGGGGAATATCGACCCCCGTGGTATCGATACTGTTGCGAAACTCCATCGTGTAGTTGACCTCGTTGACCAGCAAGCCGTCGTCGCTTTCGAACAAATCGACCGCTACAATCCCGCCGCCAACTGCTTTTGCCGCTGCCAGCGAAATTTCAGCGACCTCGGCAGTCACCTCGCACTTACTCGCCTGGGCGCCGCGTGCGGTGTTGGTGATCCAGTGATCGGAGCTACGGTAAATGGCGGCAATGCAATCATCGCCGACCACGAAACTGCGGATATCGCGACCCTGCTTTTCGATATATTGCTGGATATAGAAAATTGAGTGGTGGTAACTGCCGAGCACGGTCTTGTGCTCGAGTACCGTCTCGGCGGCATCGCGATCATTGATCTTGGAAAGCAATCTACCCCAGGAGCCAACGGCTGGTTTCAATACCACCGGGTAGCCCAGTTCCTCGATCGCGGCAAGCGCCGATTCCTCGGTAAAAGCGACCCTGCTTTCGGGCTGCGCGATACCATGATCCTTCAGCGCGGCGGTGGTCAGCAGCTTGTCACCACAGATCTGTGCGACCTTGTGCGAGTTGACACAACATACCCCGGCGCTTTCGAACAACCGCAGTGCGTGCAGTGCACGTGAGTGATTGATTGAACGTTCGACCAGGATGTCAATATCGGGGGCGCTGTGAAAGTCCATAATCAACTTGCGATCATCGATCATAATCGGTTCCACACCGGCTTTTTGAAACGCCCCGATCAGAAGTTTTTCTTCTTTTCGAATCAGCGAATGCAGCAGGCCGATTTTCACTGGCCCCAGTCCTCTTCGGCCGAAGGCGCTTCAGCCAGTTCAACCGGATCGGTTTTGATGAGTTCGAGTTCGGCACCGCAGTCTTCGCAGACCAGTAACTCACCAGATATCGCGTCGTTGGCCACTTCGACTTCGGCCGCACATACTGGACATTCGCCCATAGTAGTCCCCAGGTATCAGTTAGAAGGCCGAGTATTTTATGCGCTTGCCTGCTTGCTGCACAAGTGGGTTTTGTGCCGGAAATGTTAAACTGGAGCAATTGCCTGGATGGGATTAATCATGATTAAACAACTACACGTGAAAAGAAGAGCACTGGTGTTTGCAATGGCAGCTGTTTTTCCATTGTTCGCCACCCGTGAGGGAAAGGCTGGCATTACCGAAACTGGAACAATCGAACAGCCTGAAACAAACGATGATGCGTCATTCATAATACGTGCCATTAGCCTTAAACAACGGGCTATCGAAAGCGGTGATCAGGGTTATGGCGCGGTCGTGGTTCGCGATGTCAAAATCGTTGGTCAATCTCCGAGTCATGTAATAATCAATAAGGATCCTACTGCTCACGCCGAAATGGAAGCCATTCGGGATGCGGCGCATCGACTCAATTCGCGCGATCTCAGCCGCTGCACACTGTATTCATCTTCACCAGCCTGCCCGATGTGCGAGGCGGCAGCCTACTGGGCCGGAATAGAGCGCATGGTATTCGGTAAAGACGCCAGTGAAGGGGGAAGACCTCAACTGTGCGGATAAATCTCATGAAAAACGCTCTAAAAATAGCTTGATAAGCTTTTGCGCTCGAATAACTAAAACGGTTTTAAATGCCCACTACCCTGGTAATTCAGTCCCATCGAGATCCGCTGCCATTTGAATGGCTGCGGTTCTGTCTCGATTCGGTCACAAGCTGGGCGCAGGATAATCAATTCGAGATTCGTTTTTTTGGTGATGAACTCTTCGACCTGATCGAACCGGGCCTGCTTGAAAAAATTGGCGCCCAAACCGTGATCGCGAGTGATCTCGCGCGACTCAAAATTCTGCAACAGGGATTGGTCGAAGGTTACGACCGCGTAATCTGGTGCGATGCCGATTTTCTGATCTTCGACCCGGGTCAATTTTTACTGCCTGATTCTGATTTCGCAGTCGGTAGAGAGATATGGGTGCAACAGGATAAGTCCAAAAAGCTGCGGACATATAACAAGGTGCACAATGCTTTTTTAATGTTTGGTCGCGACAATCACTTTCTCGACTTTTACTGTGATGCCGCAGAACGCCTGTTGCAACTGAACCAGGGCAGAATGGCGCCGCAGTTTATCGGCCCCAAATTATTGACAGCATTGCACAATATCATTCAGTGTCCGGTGATGGAGGCGGCCGGCATGCTGAGCCCCCTGGTGATGCGGGACCTGATCGAAGGGCAGGGCACAGCCTTGAATTTATTTCGTAAACAATCCCCGTCAGCCCTCGCTGGCGCCAACCTGAGCAGTTCGTTGACTGAACGCGAAGGGTTTTCCGACGCTGAGATGGAAAAGCTGATAAAGCAGCTTATGATGAAAGGTATTAAATAATCCGTTACCCCAAAAAACGGAATTTACCCGTCACCCCCGCGTAAGCGGCGGTCCGACGTATCGGAAATCTTATGAATATATTGTCATTACAAGATTCCGGCTCAAGGCCGGAATGACGTTTATTCCAGGTCCGGCAGGGGTAGTTCGAAGTCGTAGCCTGATTCAATCTGTTGCGCAATGTCGATTAGCTGCTCGTCGCCAAAGTGCTTACCAACCAGTTGCGCTCCGATCGGCAGGCCTTCGCTGTGTAAACCGCAGGGTAGCGTAATCGCCGGATGACCAGTCATATTAAAGAAAGACGTGTACCGGGTAATCGCGTTTCCAGCCGGTTCGGAAGATCCATCTACCGTAACCTCGATCGCACCGATTTTTGGCGCGATGACCGGCGCTGCCGGCGTCAGTATCACATCCACCTCTGCAAATATGCTGTTCATGGTGTCGCGATAGGTCTCGATGAAACGTTTGGCGCGGATATATTGCTCGGCGAGCAGGCACTGGCCCAGCGCGAGTCCGGCACGGAAGTCCTGGCTGTATAAATGACCCCGTTGCTCGAGATACCGGTTGTGGTATGACAATGCCTCCGGCATCTGGACCGTTAGCGATACCGTGCGCGTGTATTCCATCGACGGCATCGATATCGGTTTAAAGTTTGCGCCGGCTAACCGCAGAAAATTCATTAGCGCCTCGAGGCTGTCCAGGATCTCGCGGTCGCAACGCTCAAAAAAGAACGACTCCGGAATTCCGATGGTGAGGTTGTTGAGACTTCCTGGTTCGATACGCCTGGGTTGAGGCACCAGCGCTTCGAACAAAATCCCGGCGTCGGCTGCACTGCGGGTCAGCGTGCCGACGTGATCAAGCGTCCACGAGTAGGGAATGACACCCTGGGTACTGATACGTCCGAAAGTGGGTTTGAAACCCACCAGCCCGCAAAGAGCCGCGGGTGCACGAACCGATCCACCGGTATCGGTGCCGAGTGCTGCAGCGCAAAGGCCGAAGCCGACCGCAGCAGCCGAACCACTGCTCGAACCGCCTGCAAGGCGTGACTGGTCATAGGGATTGGGCACTGTACCGTAAAGCGTATTTTCACCCGTCGCGCCGTAGGCAAACTCATGCAGGTTGTTTTTGCCGATGCATATTGCGCCGGCCTTGTTCATGCATTTGATCGCCGCCGCATCCTGTTGCGCCACGTTATCCTGCAGCACCTGCGACCCTGCCGTGGTCGGCAGACCTTTAACATCAAACAAGTCCTTGCAGGCGTAAGGAATTCCATTGAGCGGCAGATCATCTTTAAAACCTTCATCAATTATCTCTGCTTTTGAGAGTGCGCTTTTGGTATCGAGACTGATAAAGGCTTTGCTGATCTCACCAAAGCGCTCGATTCGGTCCGTATACAAGTTGACCAATTCATGGGCGCTGAGATCGCCATTGCGCAACCGCAGGTTAATTTCGGTGATCGGCGCAAACGCCAGCGGGGTGCTCATTTGGTGATTATGTTACCGGCGGGGGGCGTTGCTTCGAGATCGATTTTACGTAATACCTCGAGCTGGTCGAGGAGTTCCTGGAAGCCGGTGATGATACCCAGCTTCGGGTCCACCAATTCCGAAATTTCCGCGTCGTCCCAGGCGTAACTGCCGAACTGATCCCGGATACCCATTAGCGTTTGTTTGTTGAGTTTTTTCATGGCCGGAAAGATCGCATATTTCTGCTATTGGTTCGGCACGAGTTTACGCTACTATCGCTTGATTCCCAATTCACGAGTTAACGAGTCGTGGGTAAAGTACTATCGCAGCAACTTCACCGAGGAAACTAAAATGAGCGAGAACTTATCTGCCGATGACAAGATGATGCTGGAAGGCCTTTACTGGTGGGATATTCCGACCTTGTTCAGATGCCCGATTGAGCGTGATCCGGCAAAGCTTGATATTGCGCTGGTCGGCGTTCCGCATTCGACCGGCAACGGAACCACCGAGCGCGACCAGCATCTCGGGCCGCGTGCGGTGCGCGATGTCTCCGCGATGTCGCG
This sequence comes from uncultured Gammaproteobacteria bacterium, assembly GCA_964196225.1. GTDB lineage: Bacteria > Pseudomonadota > Gammaproteobacteria. The sequence goes on from CAXMSP010000102.1 coordinate 7,643, forward strand.
CCGGGTGCATTCCGAGTTCCAGGTCGATCCCTGGCAGAGCTGCCGCATTGGCGACATGGGTGACGTACCCCTGCCGGAGGCGAATAACAATGAGCGCTGCATCGAGCGTATTACCGACTTTTACCGCACAATCGACGCCGCCGGCACCCGCCCGGTTTCGATCGGCGGTGATCATGCCGTTACTGGCGGCATCATGCAGGCCATTTCCGGTGACAAGGCTCGCTTGACGGATGGACGCAAGGCTGCATTTCTGCATTTCGATGCCCATACCGATGCTTACGAGCAGGTGCCGCATTTCCTCGGTGCGGTAAAATCCGCGGCGCACTGGGCGGCTTACCTGGTGCGTGACGGTTACATCGATACCGCGCATAGCGTGCAGATCGGCATGCGTGGCAACCCGCGCACGCTAGATTGGTGGAAAACCAGTTCCGATCTCGGTTACGAAGTGGTGCCGATCAAACGTTATCGTGAACTGGGGCCTGAGAAAACGATGGAATTAATCAATGATCGTATTGGTGATGCGCCGCTTTACATTACCTTTGACCTGGACTGCATGGATACCACCATATGTCCCGGCGTGGCTAACCTCGAATGTGGTATCCAGGGTTTCCAGATCGATGAAGTGATGGAGTTGTTGCGTTGCGTACGCGGTAAAAATATCATCGGTGGTGACGTGGTCTGCCTGATGCCGACCAAGGATCATCCCAATCGGCAAACCTCGCATTTCGCCACCGCCGTAATGTTCGAAATCCTGAGCCTGGTCGCCGACGCTAACCGCAATTGAAATCAGGAGCCTGATGCTGGACTATCGATATCTCTGCATAGGTACCACCACTGGGAATCTTTATGCAGATCATCGGTTGAAAGCGTCTGCTATGGGCTTGTTTCCCGAGGCCGGCAGCTAGTGCGCGAGAAATAGGGGCACGGGCGACTGCTTGAGTAAATCCCGAGTTACCCCACCCAGGATAATTTCGCGCAGGCGTGCGTGACCGTAAGCACCCATGATAATCATATCGGCATTCATATCGGCGGCCTGACCGATAATCGCGTCAGTGATTGTGATATCCGTATCGCTGATGCCGCTGGAAACTGCCTCGATCCCATGCGACTTTAGCAGCCTGTCGAGTTCCTGGGCGTGTGGATGACCCTGCGCCGTATTGCTATCGCCACCGTCCGGCTCCGACGACAGCACCACGACCGTCTCTGCACGGGTTAGGAAAGGCATGGCCTCGCGCAGCGCGCGTGCCGATTCACGGCTGGCATTCCAGGTGAGTAACACTCGCTTCCCTGGAGCCTCAAGCTTGCCGCTATGTGGCACCACCATGCAGGCACAGGCGCCCTCAAATAGCAGCGCATCGGCGAGCCCGTAGCTTGAATTATCGGGGTCGTCAGGCTGATCCTGTCCCAGCAACAGCAGGTCCGAATATTTCGTATGCTCGCGCAGGATCGGAATGACCTGTCCCTCCACGACATGAGCCTCCATCGAGACCCCGGAATCATCGGCGAGCTTCTGATAACCCGCCAGCGTATCCTTTGCCCGAGCGACTGCTTTTTCGGTCACGTCGGTAATCAAATCGACACTGATCTGGGCTTCGACATAGGATGGAACAACGTAATCGGGGACGATAAATAGCCCGGTTAGTTTCGCATCAAATTTTCTTGCCAACTCAAAAGCGACGTCCAGCCGGTTTTGACAACCGCTGCTATGATCCAGGTGGATGAGTATATTCTTGAATTCCATGGTTATTACTCCGATGGGAAGATTAAGACGATAATGGGATACAAAGCATACTGCGGTATTGATTTGAATCAATGCATGTTCGGGTTTATTTCTTGCCTGGCAGGGTTAGGTTAATCGGCTTGCGCCTGGGTGGGAAAATAAAAAAAAGCGGCATACACCGTATGCCGC
>CAXMSP010000103.1:0-15232 GCA_964196225.1 uncultured Gammaproteobacteria bacterium
CTCGATCGTAACCAGGCCCTGGATATCGCCATACTCGTCGACGACAAAGCCAATCCGCCGTTTGTTCTTACGAAAGTTTATTAATTGCGTAGTGAGTGGCGTTCCCTCGGGGATGAAATATCCGTCCCGGGTTAACTCAACCAGGCTGTCCGGATTGAACTCATCATTCAATATCAACGGAAGTATTCTTCGCATCAATGCGGTCCCGACCATGTTGTCAATGTTACCCGAGAAAATCGGAATTCGGGTATAGGAGAGATTGGTGATAAGTTTAAGTGTTTCGTGCCAGTCGTCCTCGAGGTCAATGCCGATGATTTCGCTGCGAGGCACCATGATGTCATCGACCGTTACCTTTTCCAGGTCGAGTATACTGAGCAACATATCGCGGTGCGAGTCTGGAATTAATCCGCTGGTTTCATGAACCGCGATACGCAATTCCTCGGAATTGAGCGCGTCCTGATCCGAGTTTTTATCGGAAATCAGGAGCAGCTTTAGTACCAGTTTGGCTGACCAGTTGATAACCACGACCACGGGCATGAAAATCTTCGCCAGGGGCTGATAAATATAGGCGGCCGGCAGTGCAATTTTTTCCGGGTTCGCTGCTGCCAGGGTCTTGGGTGTAACCTCGGCGAACAGTAATAAAATCAGCGTCAGCAAGCCTGCGGCAATTGCAATGCCGGCCTCACCATACAGGCGATAGCCGATATAGGTAGCCAGTTGCGTGATCAGGACGTTAACAAAGTTATTACCTAACAGGATCAGCGTAATCAGCTTGTCGGGACGCTTTAGCAAGGCCACGGCACGCATTGCACCTCCGTGGTTTTTGTCTGCAAGGTGCTTGAGTCGATAACGATTCAGACTCATAAGCCCGGTTTCCGAGCTCGAGAAGAAGGCTGACATCATGATCAAACCGATGAAGACAATAAACAGCCAATATAACGGGATTTCGTTCAACTAATAATGTCGCTGAATGTTAAAGGATAAACTCAAGTACCAGCTTGCTTCCAAAAAAGGCAAGCATCAGGAAAACGAATGCTGACAGGGTCCAGCGGATTGCGATTCTGCCACGCCAGCCAAACTTGAAACGGCCAAATAGCAAAACTCCGAGAATAACCCAGCCGACAATCGATAATACTGTTTTGTGTACCAGGTGTTGGGAAAATATATCTTCGAGGTAGACGAAACCGGTCAGCAGCGAGGCACTAAGGCAGATAAAGCCAAAACCGAGAAACTGGAATAACAGGGTTTCCATATCATGTAGTGGCGGCAGAAATCGGATAAAGCCACCCGGATGATGCTGCCGGATCGAGTGGTCCTGGTAGGCGAGTAACGCTGCCTGAAATGCTCCCAGCGTTATCAGGCTATAGGCGATAATCGATACCATGATGTGCCCCTTGATTTCGCTATTGCTGATGATGATCAAATGGTCCGCAAAGTGCAGGCTGGCGACTAAACTGGCGCAACCACTAATCGGGAACACAACGATACCAAGGCTTTCGATGCGACGATAAATGCTACTGAGTAAGATCTGGATCGAGATCAACCATACAATCAGTGAAAAAGCAGGGAAAAAGCCGAGATTAAGACCCTGTGTCTGGATAATTATGGTGTTCAATGCCACCGCTTGCAGCAGCATCGCAACGATCGCGGGTGCCAGTGCAATCCAGCGTTGGCGATGTTCCGCACCCAGCTGTTTAAAAATTAAAAATGCAGACAAGCAATAGAAGAGGACGGCGAGCGCGCTTGCGGTGGTGGGGGACATTGTTTTCGATCAGTGGCTCAAGATTAAAGTGTAACTGAAAATGGAGATAACCGCACTAGCGCGCGATTGCCATATCCAACTTTTGGATTTACCTCAAACACCTGGACCATAGCAGGTCTGGCGTCGTTGCACTCCAGCGTTATCCCATGCCTCGCAGGTCCTCCATATTGTTGCATCATTTGTAAAGGCAAATAATTGCACAAATCTCGCGACCGTTTGCTATAAATTCAGCTGTGAGGCTGGAAGTTTCACCGTTCGTTTCAGATAAACTCTTTTTTTAAAGTATATGCAAATTAAAATACTTGGGTGGGCAGGCGGAATCGGTGCAAACCTGCGAACAACCTCTTTCCTGATAGATGACGATCTGTTAATTGATGCAGGTACCGGTCTGGGCGATCTACCGCTTAACCAGATGACCGGTATTCGTCATATATTCCTGACGCACTCTCATATGGATCACGTAGTAGGCTTGCCGTTGCTCGCCGACAGTATGTATGGCGTGCATGATGAAGCCATCGTGGTACATGCGCAGGAAAAGACCATCGAGGCATTGAAGGCACATATTTTTAACTGGGTCATCTGGCCTGATTTTTCAGAGTTACCGTCGAAGGAACACCCTTCGATTAAATTTGAGGTCATGAATCCGGGCGATAAGGTGAATATCAGGTCACGTGAAATCGAAATGATACAGGTCAATCATACTGTGCCCGGGGTGGGTTATTGCCTGTCAACCAACCAGGCGAATATTGCCTTTAGTGGTGATACCACGACCAATGATAATCTCTGGGATGTCCTCGATGGCTACGATCATATAGATTTATTGTTTGTCGAGGCAGCTTTTCCGAATAATGAACTCGAAATCAGCAAGATTTCGAAACATTACTGCCCCCAACTGTTAGGCGATGATGTTTTGAAAATGAAACATCGCCCCGAGGTTTGGCTCACCCATTTCAAGCCCGGAGACGAAGACCTGATTTACCAGGAATGTGTCGATGCAATGCCCGACTTCAATGTGCACCAGTTGAAAGGTGGCGAAATATTCAAATTCTGACGGGTTTCAAAATAAACCCGCTGTTATAATTCGGTCGTTTTATAGCTACGAGACCACCCGATGTTCGAAAACCTGACCGATCGATTATCCAAGACTCTGCAAGACCTGCGCGGCCAGGGCCGTCTCACTGAAGATAATATTCGGGATAGCCTGCGCGAGGTGCGCATGGCGCTGCTCGAGGCCGATGTCGCGCTACCGGTGGTCAAGGAATTCATCGAGGCTGTGCGTGTAAAGGCTCTCGGCCAGGATGTTATTAAGAGTCTCTCCCCCGGCCAGGCCTTGATCAAGGTTGTCAATGATGAACTTGTCTCGATCATGGGGGAATCCCAGTCCGTTATTGATCTGAACCGTAAACCTCCAGTTGTCGTACTGATGGCGGGTCTGCAGGGGGCTGGTAAGACCACTACGGCCGCTAAACTGGCGCGCAGGTTGCGCGAGATCGAGAAAAAGTCGGTTATGGTGGCGAGCGCTGACGTGTATCGTCCCGCGGCGATCGAACAGCTGAAAACACTTGCCGAAGAAGTTGGTGTCGAATTCCACCCCAGTAATAACGAACAGAAACCGGTCGACATAGCGCGTGACGCAGTTTCAGCGGCGATCAGAACCAGTGCTGATGTTCTGATTCTCGATACTGCCGGACGCCTGGCCATCGATGAGCAGATGATGGATGAAATTCGCGCTATTCATGACGCGGTAGATCCGGCTGAAACCCTGTTCGTGGTTGACAGCATGACCGGCCAGGATGCCGCGAATACCGCAAAAGCCTTCAATGATGCACTGCCGCTTAGTGGTGTTGTGCTCACCAAGATCGATGGCGATGCTCGTGGTGGCGCCGCTTTATCGGTCAGGCATATTACCGGCAAACCGATTAAATTTATTGGTTCCGGGGAAAAAACTGATGCGCTGGAAGCTTTCCATCCCGATCGTATTGCATCTCGCATTCTCGGTATGGGGGACATCCTGTCACTGGTGGAACAGGCACAGGAAAAGGTCGATCATGTAAAAGCAGAAAGACTTGCGCGCAAAGTCAAGAAAGGCAGGGGCTTTGACCTCGAGGATTTGCGTGATCAATTTACCCAGATGGAGAATATGGGTGGTCTCGGTAATCTTATCGACAAGTTGCCGGGGATGGGCGCCGGTGTCTCGCAGGCGATGCAGAACCCACAGCATACCAAGCAAATGAAACGCATGGTTGCCATCATCGATTCGATGACACCAATGGAACGACGCAGGCCCGAGATCATCAATGGATCGCGCAAACGCCGGGTCGCACAGGGGTCCGGAACCCAGATTCAGGATGTCAACCGACTGCTCAAACAGCATAAACAAATGCAGCGCATGATGAAAAAAATGGGCAGCAAGGGCGGTATGGCGAACATGATGCGGGGTATGAAAGGCAGGCTGCCACCAGGAGGAATGCCCTTTTAAAGTCACGCTTTTTTAACAATCGCCGCGTCAGCATCGTGCTCGAACGATCACGTATTATCTATACGCTCACGTCCTGCGCGCGCTGCTTCCTTGCTGTTGTTAAAAAATCACGACTTTAAAAGGGCATTTCCGGAAATATCCTCGTAAAAACAGGGCTTTCGGACTTCACAGGCGGGTTTATTTAGGTACAATACGCGGTCTTCTGACCTCAGGGTCAGTGGCATACTGTTGTCTGATGACAGACATCAGGTGTTCTGGGTCGATCCTCGAGGTCGATTTATATCGGAGATTTTTTATGGTTTCAATTCGATTGGCACGCGGTGGCTCCAAAAGACGCCCGTTTTATCACGTTGTGATAAGTGATAGCCGTAGCCCGAGAGATGGCCGCTATATCGAGCGCGTCGGTTTCTTCAATCCACAGGCACGTGGTCAGGAGCAGGAACTGCGCCTTGATGATACTCGTATCGATTACTGGATTTCCAAGGGCGCGAAGCCCAGCGAGCGAGTCGCCCATTTGATCAAGGGAGCGCGCAAAGCCGCGGCTTAACCGGGCATGGGCCAACACGATGATGATTTGATCTGTGTTGGGCATATCCTGGGTTCGCAGGGAATAAAAGGCTGGGTCAGGGTGTTTTCAAATACCAGCCCACGCGAGAACATAGTAAGTTACGGTCCCTGGTTATTGGAACTGGGAGATGAACTTAAAACGGTAGCGGTGAGCGGACGTTTGCAGGGTAAGAACGTGGTTGCCAGCATCGAAGGGATCGAGGATCGAACCCAGGCCGAAGAATTAACAGGTTGCCGGATTTTTATAAAGCCGGAGCAATTACCCAGGCTGGAAGCCGGAGATTACTACTGGTCCGACCTGATTGGACTGTCGGTCGAAAACCTGCAGGGCGACCCACTCGGGGAGGTCGCATCGATGATGGAAACCGGGGCCGACGATGTCATGGTATTGAAAGGCGAGCGCGAACGCCTGGTACCATTTGTAGTGGACCATATCGTCAGGGAGGTCGATCTTGTAAACCGACGCTTGGTGGTTGACTGGTCGACTGAGTATTGAGATGCGAGTTGATGTAATCACGCTGTTTCCCGAACTGGTCGAACAGGTGGTAAGTTGCGGGATTGTCGGCCGTGCCGCGGAGCAGAAATTGCTCGAGCTACACTGCTGGAATCCTCGAGATTATACCCGGGACAGGCACCGCACGGTCGATGATCGACCTTATGGTGGAGGCCCCGGGATGTTAATGAAGGTGCAACCGCTGCAGGACGCAATTCATGCAGTGCGAGAACAGAGTCGCGATGCGCGCCTGGTGTATCTTAGCCCGCAGGGACAATTGCTTACCCAGCAAAAACTGGCGCAGCAGGTGGACCTTGGGTCGGTAATTTTTTTATGTGGTCGTTACGAAGGTATCGACGAACGTCTAATCCAGCGGGAAGTGGACGAAGAATGGTCCATTGGTGACTATGTCATTAGTGGGGGTGAGCTCGCAGCGATGGTTTGCATCGATGGGATGACTCGCCTGATACCGGGTGCCCTCGGGCATGATGATTCAGCACAACAGGATTCGTTTAGCGAAGGTTTGCTGGATTACCCGCACTATACGCGGCCGGAGGAATATCTGGGTGATCGTGTTCCCGGCGTGCTGATGAACGGTAATCACCGTGAAATCGAGGACTGGCGTGAACAGCAGGCACTCGGACGCACCTGGCAACGACGGCCGGAACTGCTAAAGCAGGTCAGGCTTGATACCAGGCAGCAGGTCTTGCTGGACGAATATATTGCCGAGCATGAGCGGACTCGGAAGCGGTGAAAATACCGCGTTGAAATTGAGTTATTTGAGGAATTGACATGAGCAACATAATTGCACAACTCGATGCGGAACAAATGAAATCCGATGTTCCCGCATTTTCGCCCGGGGATACCGTGGTCGTCCAGGTACGCGTGAAGGAAGGTACGCGTGAGCGTCTGCAGGCCTACGAAGGCGTGGTTATCGCCAAACGAAATCGCGGTATTAATTCGGCCTTCACGGTACGCAAGATTTCTCATGGTGAGGGCGTGGAACGTGTTTTCCAGACCCATAGTCCCATGATTGCTGAAATCAAGGTCAGGCGACGTGGTAAGGTGCGAAGCGCCAAGTTGTATTACCTGCGGGGGCGCACTGGTAAAGCAGCGCGTATTCGGGAAAAACTGTAAGCCCTTCCACAACGAAAATGCTAGATTAAAAAGCGTGTATGCCCGGGCTGCACGCTTTTTTTTTGGGACAACCTGGAAAGTGATAACCGCTAAAAGAATATTACTAATGCTTGTTGTTGGCCTGGGAATGGCATTCTCCGCAAGTGCTGACGAGCGGCTCGATCTGCTCAAGAAAATCTCGGCTGCCGGAGCCCCAGGATTGACCCTGAAGATGCTCGATCAGGCCCAGCCCGGGGTGGATGATGATTTATATGAATGGATTCTTTGGGAGCAGGAGCGCCTGGCAATTTTGGCGCAATGGAAGCAGTGGGACCAATTGCTGATCCGGATCGAGGGATTGCCGCATGATATTCCGAATCAATTCAAGCAGCAGGCCGCGACTTACCAGGCCAGGGCCTTCCTGGAGCTTGGCCAGACCTCAACCGCGCGCCAGATACTCAGGCAACAGCTGTGGCAAGTAGTAGCCAGCGAATCCGAGGATTACGAAACCTGGCGACGACAGGTCATTGAATCCTATATCGAAGACGGGCGCATCGAAGATGCGCGTGTGGCGATGCTGCGTTTCGATCAGGATTTTAACAGCACCGACCTGGATTGGTTACTGCTACGCGCCCGCGTACTGATTGAATCCGGTCGCTACGAACAGACGATCCGGATCTTGCGAGAACAGGATGCCTGGCAGGCAAGGCTGACCAGTATGCTGGCGAGTTTTAAATTTAAACAGATCGATAAGGCTGAACTCTGGCAGCAGGTCAAAAAGCGCAGTAAAAACGAGGCGGTAAGCGCCGAAGAACGAGCGACACTATGGGCGCTGGGGTACTTTGCGGCGGAGCAAATGTCGCCGGTTGATCGTGTGGTTGCACTGGAGTCGTTATTTCGGGGTGGGATTCAGTCGCCACTGCAGCTATTCCAGATGCCCGTTGACAGGCTGTGGCAGGCGTACCTTGAGTATGCCAAGCTGGTGGGTAATCGATCTGAACTCTTGCTGGGTGACGACGATAAATGGCTGGAGCTGGCTACCAAAGCGAGCAAGAGTACCCCGATCAAGTCACGCTCCCTGTTTGCGATGCTGATTTTGACATCTTTCGAGAGTGAAACAAAAAATCGCGCAGCTGCGGGCTATATGGAGACGTTTGCCGAGGTCGATGAAGCCGAGCGCAACCTGTTGGAAAACCTGTTCAATCGTAGTGAGACTTTTTCCAATGCGCGCAAGATTCCGCCCGGGATACGTTATCAGCTTGTCGACCTGGCGTTAAGATCAACCGATATTGAAGAGGCAACCCGCTTGATGTCAGGTTTGAATACGTTTCCTGAAGGTACGAGTCGGTTTGATTGGCAATTACGTCAATCCCGGGTGCTGATATTAGGAGGCCGTTACGAGGAAGGAAACCAGGTGCTGCAAAACCTGATCCGAGAATACCGCGAGGTAAAACCGGAAGCTACCGATCGGATACTGCAGGTCTTGTTCGACCTGCAGACGGTTGATTTGCACAATGAGGCAATCGCACATTTCAACCAGTTGCTGCGCCTGGAAATTGAAGCCAAGCAACGACGCGAAATTCTATTCTGGATCGCGGACTCATACCGAGGCCTCGAGCAGTTCGAAAAAGCGGCTTTACTTTACCTGCAATCCGCCATGCTGCCGGCACTGGATTCGATGGATCCATGGGCCCAGACCGCCAGGTTCAACGCCGCGGAAAGCCTGCAGAAATCCGGGCTTATCGACGATGCACGCCGAATTTACCAGGAATTGCTGAGCATCATTGACGATGCCGCGCAGCGTTCGGTTTTAAATCACAAGATCCAGCAATTGTGGCTAAACCAGAGTATTCAGTAGGCTGGATACCCTGAATTTTCTACTAAAACCCGTACCAGTACGCTTGAAAACCCACGCCAAGAACCGCATATATCAGCGTTAATTATTACTTTCCTGCCGGAGAAAACGAGCAATGACAGCAGCCGCAAATACCGAAACCCGGGGCTTTGAAACCGAAGTTAACCAGTTACTGGATCTGATGATCCATTCGCTGTATTCAAACAAGGAAATATTCCTGCGTGAATTAATATCCAACGCCTCCGATGCCTGCGACCGATTACGCTTCACTGCAATCTCGGATGCCAGTCTTTATGAAGAGGATATCGAGCTCAAGATTAAAATCAGTTATGACAAGGACAACCGCAGCATAACGATCAGCGATAACGGTATCGGTATGACGCGTGAAGAAGTGATCGATCATATTGGCACGATCGCGAAATCAGGAACACGCGCCTTTCTAGATTCGATAACGGGTGATGAGAAAAACGACGCCAAGCTTATTGGGCAGTTTGGGGTTGGGTTTTACTCGTCATTTATCGTCGCCGAGGAAGTCACCTTGCACACCCGCAAGGCTGGCACGGACGCAGATCAGGGCGTTGAATGGGTATCACAGGGTAAAGGTGAATATAGCATCGCATCATTCGAGAAAGCCGAACGCGGCACCGAGATAACCCTCAAATTGCGCGAGGGTGAAGATGAATTTTTAAACGACTGGAAACTGCGTTCGATTATTACCGCCTATTCGGATCATATCGATTTCCCCGTGGTCATGGATAAAACGGTTGAGCCAGAAGAGGAAGATGGAGAAACCGTGATCGAAGAGGAGATGGTCAACCAGGCCTCGGCCTTGTGGACTCGATCAAGATCCGAAATCAAGGAAGAAGAATACAGGGAGTTCTACAAGCATGTTGCGCATGACTTCGAGGATCCAATTGACTGGAGCCATAACCGTGTGGAAGGCACCAATGAATACACGTCACTACTCTATATTCCGGCGCGCGCACCGTTCGACCTCTACGACCGCGAATCTCGCTCCGGAATCAAGCTTTACGTGCAGCGCGTATTCATCATGGAAGATGCTGAAAAGTTAATGCCGCGCTACCTGCGTTTTGTCCGCGGGGTCATCGACTCAAACGATTTGCCGCTCAACGTGTCACGTGAAATTTTACAGGGTAGTAAAGTGATCGACAGTATACGTAGTGGCTCGGTCAAGAAGGTTCTGGGCATGCTCGAAAAAATAGCCAAGAATGATCCCGAAAAGTATCAAAAATTCTGGAAGGAATTCGGCAAGGTATTAAAGGAAGGTCCGGCCGAGGATTTCGCCAATCGCGAAGCGATTGCCAGGCTACTGCGTTTTGCGACCACGCATACCGGTGATGAGGAACAAGGTGTTTCGCTGGATGACTATATCGGACGCATGCCGGAAGGGCAGGACAAGATCTACTACATCGCAGCCGACTCCCACTCGGCGGCAAAAAACAGCCCGCATCTGGAAATTTTTCGCAAAAAGGAAATCGAGGTGTTGTTGCTCTCGGATCGCGTCGATGAATGGCTGACTTCGCACTTGATGGAATACGAAGACAAGAAGCTGCAATCGGTTGCGAAGGGTGAACTTGATCTAGATGACGATGAAACCTCAGAAAAGGAGCTCGAAAAGAAGGCGAAATCGGCCGAGAAACTGCTGAAAAGGATGAAGGATGCGCTCAAGGAAAAAACCAGCGATGTTCGTGTCACCAACCGGCTAACCGATTCACCGGCCTGCATTGTGCTTAACGAGCAAGATATGGCGATGCATATGCAGCGCATTCTCAAGGAAGCAGGGCACGAGTTGCCAGGTACGCTGCCCATTCTTGAAATCAATCCGGATCACCCTATTGTTAAGAAACTCGATACGGAAAAATCGAAGAAGAAGTTCGCAGACTGGTCTAGTATATTATTTGACCAGGCATTACTGGCTGAAGGTGGTCAACTCGATGACCCGGCTGGATTTGTCGCGAAACTTAACAAAATGTTGGTAACCATTGCCAGATAACACAACGATTCGAAAATTTATCCGCCACCCTTCGGGTGTACCTATCCAGGTAACGCTGGACTTTGCGGAAGATGAAAACGACGAGACCGTAGACCAGACCATAACCAATGTCAGCCTCGGCGGTCTCGCGTTCATTTCTCAAAAGCCGATCGAACTGCTGGAGCGGGTGCGGATCTGTATCCCCGTTCTGAACCAGGATAACTACCTGGTTGGCAACGTCGTCTGGTGTGAAAAGGTAGGGAGCGGCTATGAAATTGGAATCGAGTTCGAGAAATCCAAGGATGTATTCCGTTTGCGCATGATTGAGCAAATCTGCCATATCGAACACTATCGTAAGGAAATCGAGAAGTCGGAAGGCCGCGAGCTCAACGCTCAGGAAGCAGCCAAGGAGTGGATTTCCAGGTTCGCCGGCGAATTTCCGGCGCTTTAAGCAGCAGGTGAAAAAAAAGCCATCAGTCGCCATTATTGGCGCAGGTTTGGCAGGACTTACCTGTGGCACGGCGCTAAAGGGCCTGGTCGAAGACTTAAGGATTTTTGAAAAAAGTGTAATGCCCGGTGGCAGAGTCGGTTTTTTTCGTGCCGGGGATTACGAGTTTAATCACGGCGCCCAGTATTTCACCGTAAATAACCCGTTATTCTGGAACATAGTTTCGGCCTGGCAGACCGAAGGTATCGTTCGCCCCTGGGACGGCTGGATCGTCGAGTTGCAAAAAGGCCAGGTCACTAACAGTGACATGGCGACACAACGATTTATCGGCGTACCGCGAATGTTAAAGGTCGCGGAACAGCTGGCGCTTAACTGCAACCTGGTTACTTCGGTAAATATATCCGAGCTGGAAAAGCAATCTGGCAAGGGTTGGCGGCTTTTCAACGAACGCGGTGATTACCAGGGTGCTTACGATATCGTAATAATCGCAACCGCAGCACACCAGGTAGCCGATTTATGCCCCTCGATTTCGATGATTTCGAAACCTGCTGAAAATGTAGATATGACGGTATGCTGGAGTGGTATGTTCGCTTTCGAGAAAGCACTTAACATTCCCTATGACGCGGCGTTTGTTTTAGACTCCCCATTGTCCTGGATTTCACGATACCAGTGTACCAACGCTGCCAATGATGCAGATTGCTGGGTATTACAGGCTTCACCCGAATGGTCACAGCAGTATGTGGCCAGCTTTCGTGGCCGCGTCATGCATGCCCTGCTCGATGCTTTCTGGGAAGCTACTGATGTAAGTGCCAACAAACCGGTTTCTGCCTCGGTGCACCGCTGGAGACACGCGTTGCCGATTAATCCGATTAATGAAGATTCGTTGTTTGACGAGGCCGCTGCGATTGGGGCTTGCGGGGACTGGTGTACCGCACCGCGCATCGAGGGAGCCGTGTTAAGTGGTTTTTCGATGGCGGACAGGGTTATGAAATACGTCCATAAGCATTATGATTAGCGAGAAAACTGGATAACCGGAGAGCGGATGAAAGAAAGCGAAGATACTGTCCGCCTGGACAAGTGGCTGTGGGCGGCGCGCTTTTTTAAAACCAGGGTACTTTCAAGCGAGGCCGTCACCGGGGGCAAGGTGCATTTGGCGGGAAATCGAGTAAAACCCTCTCGCAAGGTCAAAATCAACGATTGTTTTGAGATTCGGCGAGGCTATGAACGCTACGAAGTGATTGTTACCGACGTCACTGATCGTCGTGGTTCAGCCGCGTCTGCGCAAAACCTGTATCGAGAAACTGAAAGCAGTATCAAAAAGCGAATTGGCGAAGCCGAGAAGCGCAAACTGGCCATGATGCAGCGGCCCCATTCTGATTCCCGTCCTGACAAGAAGCAACGCCGAAAAATCCGCCAGTTTAATGCCAAGTTATGAATCGGGTATTTGTTTACGGCACCCTGAAAAGGGGGCAGCGAAATTGTCACTGTTAGTTCAGATGCTACCTCGGGTTATGAGACACAAAAGGCGCTCCCAACCGGCGCAAGCGCCAATTGAAAACAACCTAATGGGGGGCGGCTTTTATGAGGGAGAGGATGCTGCTGCGGACTTCGGTGCTGAGCAGGTTACGCAGGTCGAGGCTGACGTAGTCGAATTCTGACGCGAATTCGAGCTGTTGCTGATCGTTTTTTACCAGGTATTCATTTTCGAGCATGGTCTCGATGAAGTCGCGAAACAACAGGCGGTCAAAAAAGTCGGGCGAATTAATGCCGTAAATCATCGAGATCTTTTGCGCGAGCAAGTGACAGCGATGTTCCAGTGCCGCTTCTGGCAATGGTGCCCCGGAAGTCTGCCACAACACGATAAAGGTCATGTAGTAACGTTCGAGGATCGGCTGAACGATGTGGGCCAGCCTGTTCAATTGTATGAACTCGTGATTACTGCGTCGTGGTCGCCGTAAATCCTTGTCAACTTGTTCGAGCAGGGATTCGTCGATAAGACAGGAAATGCACTCATCGACAATTTCCTCGAGACTGGAATCCTGCCACTCGAGTTGCAGTTCCGATTTCAGGAAAGGATAGAGCAACCTGATTTTTCGCTGCACGCTGGCGCGCGGGACGCGTCGGACATTAACAAAGCAGCAAGCGATCAGGGCCGGAATAACCAGGCTATGTAAGCTATTGTTTCGATAGTAGCTAATGAGGACCGAGTCTTCGGGCTTGAGGTAAACAATATCCCCCAGTTCATGCTTGCGAATGTGAATAATCTTTTCGCGTGCAATGCGTTTGATTTGTTTCTTATTCACCTTGCCCTCGATGCGAATCGACGCCAGGCAATGAGCCCCGCTGATGAGCCGGTGATGTAACCTGGCCTGGCTCACGAGTTCTTCGATTTCGATGCTTTGCCTTGGAGTTGCCAGCAAAATGGTCGCGATTGAATTCACCGGATTGATTACACAGGCGCGATTAATACCATACATAACTTCCTGCGCGAGATGCTGCAAGCTGGCGATATACCAATCGGGCTTGTGCGCGATTTCCACGGCACGAGTTGACCAGTCGCTGCAGTGTTGCTCAAGCAACTCGTCGAGCTCGATCGGTTCACCGAAACTTGCAGTCACCTTGCCGTAATGTCCTTTAAGCCTGAATATCGCGGACAAGGCACGCAGGGTTGATTCGCGTTTTTTTTTGTCGCCGTAGAGCTCACCCAGGTAAGATTTACCTTCGATAAGTTTTTCATAACCGATATAAACCGGAACAAAGGCGAGCGGTCGGACCTGGCTTTTAATATAGGCGTCGACCGTCATGCCCAACATTCCGAATTTGGGCTTAAGCATTCTGCCGGTGCGGCTGCGACCACCCTCGATAAAGCATTCAAGGGGCACCCCGAGCCTGACCAGCTGATTTACATAGGCGCGCATAACCGCGTTGTAGATTGGATTGTCTTTGAAGCTGCGACGGATAAAAAAAGCGCCACCACCACGCAGAATACGCCCGATGAAGGGAATATTGAGATTGTTTCCCGCGGCGATATAGGGCAGCGCCAGGTTTTCGTTGTAAATTACGTAGGAGAGCAATAAATAATCGACGTGGCTGCGATGGCAGGGCAGGTATACCAACTGGTGGGTCAGGGCAGCTTCACGAATTCGATCGGCATTGTAGATATGGATGCCGCTGTAGAATCGATTCCAGAAAGCGCGTAACAAGCGTAGCATGACTTCAATTGTGAGTTGGGTGCAGTCAGCGAATATCTCGCGGCAATACCGGTGTGCCCTGGTATAACTTTGCAGGGTACTGTCAGCCTCTTCGGATATCAGTTGCTGGACTATATGGTCTTCGATTACCTGCGCTGATAAATGTTTGTGACTCGTTATCTGAGGACCGAAAGTCGCCTCGCGCTGCTGCCGCAGGGTAGTAATCAGCGATTCCTGTAAATCCTGTTCATCATTACCATTCTGATCAACCAGATCGCGAAAATCGAGTGCCTGGGAAAAAATAAGCCGAGCGTTGCGACCATGAAATAAAATCGTAAAAAACTTGCGTGTGCGTCCGGCAAGCGACCAGGTGTCCGCGAACAGCACCTGTAGCCAGTTTTTATGTCGGGCCAGGGGACGACCCCAGAACACCGATACCGGCACGACCTGCAGGTCGAGGTTTTCGTCGTTAGTGCAAGCCCGCATCAAGTCGCTAAGCATTGCCGAGTGTTTGCGCCGACGTTTAATCCAGTCGATGAGCGGGTTACGCGAAGCGATACTGTAAACTGAATGATAATGACTCAAGGTGTCGATCGGAATACGCGCGATCGGCTCGGGAAGGCCGTAGCGATGGGTAATTTGGGTCAGAACCAGTAGATCGCTGACTCCGCGGTCAGCGAGCACATAAAGTATTGGGCGCTCGGAATCTATGATCGAAGCCGGATTGTCTGCAGGGAAAACCTCGACTTTTACCCAGAGAAACAATATCCAGCGTAGAAATCGATTAAACTGTTTCTTCAACGGGAACCTGTCGATTTACTGCTAGTCACATAATGATAACCCCTTGGAGAGCATCTCATGAAAAAAATAAAACTGGAATTTGAGAATTCCAATGGTGAAAATCTGGCGGGGCTGCTTGAACTGCCCGAACATAAAGAAGATATTTCCAGCTATGCCTTGTTTGCACACTGCTTTACCTGTGGCAAGGATATCGCTGCCGCGTCAAGAATCAGTCGGGCCCTGGCAGCACAGGGCATTGCGGTTCTACGTTTTGACTTTACCGGATTGGGTAACAGCGATGGTGACTTTGCCAACACCAATTTTTCGTCCAATATTGACGACTTAGTTCTGGCCGCAAAGGCGCTTGAAACGCAGTATCGCGCCCCGCAAATTCTAATAGGCCATAGCCTGGGTGGTGCCGCGGTACTAGGCGCGGCGTCACAGCTGGATTCGGTAAAAGCAGTCGTAACCATCGGGGCGCCAGCGACCGCACAGCATGTTGCGCACCTGTTTCGGGATAAGGCCGACCTGATCCAGCAACGGGGTGA
>CAXMSP010000104.1:0-23094 GCA_964196225.1 uncultured Gammaproteobacteria bacterium
GGCCGAGTTCGAAGCTGGCAAGGCCTACGGGTCTAACAAGGGAGATACCAGTAGCTACTTTTCAGTTGAGTTCAACTACGAGTTTTAAACGCAGGTTTCGCCAATCTAATCTATTGATTTAGTGATGGATGAAATCCCGAGATGGTTACCATAAAAGTCTGCTGATTATCGAGGCGCAGGTTAATGTCGAGCTTCATAATTTTGGCCAGTGCTTCGACCAGTGTCAGGCCCAGTCCTGAATGACCATTTTCTCCCTGGACTTTCTGTTTGCGCCAGAAACGATCCTTCATGTGCAGAATGTCTTCGGGTTTTAAATCTGTTGACGCGTTTTTGACTTCCAGCACCACGCTATTGTTTCGAATTTCGGCGCTGATTTCGATTTCGGCCTGTTCCGGGCTATAGCTGACGGCATTGACAAACAGATTGCTCAAGATCATGCCCAGCTTTTCGCGATCGGTATTGATGACAAGGCCCTCGGGGATATGCTTCACCAAGGATTTTCCATTGCCGCCACCATTAATTGCGTGCAGCCAGACTTCATCGCAGTAACGGGACAGCACGATATCTTCCGGGTCAGAATGCAATAGTCCCGCCTCGG
Source organism: uncultured Gammaproteobacteria bacterium (assembly GCA_964196225.1). GTDB lineage: Bacteria > Pseudomonadota > Gammaproteobacteria. Next base: position 599 of record CAXMSP010000104.1, read on the forward strand.
AACGCGCCAGCTCAAGCAAAGTAATAACCACCTTTTCCATTTGCCCCGATATTTCCCCGACGTCGTTAAAAAACCCGAGCACCTGTTCCTGGTCGTCCGGTACCATTTTTGCTACTTCGGCCAGGGTCTTCAGTTCGGCAAGCGGGGTGCGCAGTTCGTGTGCGGCGTTGGCCGAAAATCGCTTCTCGCGCTCAAACGCAGACTGCAGGCGTTCGAGCAAATGATTCAGTTGATTTTCAATTGGTGCGATTTCAACACTCTGATCGCCTTCGTGGGTTAGCCTGGCATCGAGGTTTGATTCATCAATCGCGCTCACCTGCCTGGCCAGATTCGACAGCGGTGACAAGCCGGTACCGACCAGTCGCCAGACCAGCAAGCCAGAAATCACCAGTACGATCATGATTACCCCGAAGATCGTGGCGCCGATAATAAACAGGGTATCGTCCAGTGATTCACGCTCACGCGCAAATACCATCGTAACCGGTTTCCCTGGCGGAACTTCAACTCCGTAGCCCTCATCCTCCGGATCATCTTCGATTTCGATCCGAGGCATGAAATTAATCTCGATCAGGCGACCAGCGCGTCCATCTGGCAATTTTAGGTCTGCATACTGATGGCTGCCGAGCTCGGACTTCATGCGCGGCAGATCATCTTCATCCAAAGATGGTGATTTAATCAGTAAATCAACTCCCTGTTCCCACAACTGGTAGTACTCCAGGGATTCGCCTCCCTGGAATTCCAGCATGACGCCTTCCTCGGCAAAGTCGAATTCGAGTCCCTCTTCGTCGAGTTCGGTTAACGAGATCAGCGAGTGAGCCTTGTTTAACAAGGAGCCATCAAACACTGCTTCGACATGGCCGGCGACGCGCACGTATAGAAATACCGCGGTAACCGCCAGTACCACGATCATGCTGGCAACGATCGTGTAATTCAGCCTGTTTCTGATCGAATACATGGTGGGCTACTCGATCAGGTAACCAAAACCGCGACGGGTCTGGACCAGTTTAGGCGCGCCCGCTGAGTTTAAACGTTTACGTAATGCGCTGACGTGCGCTTCAACGGCGTTGCGAGTTACGTAGCTGCCGGCGTCATAGAGCTGGTCGATCAGCTGGTCATGCGAAAATACTCGCCCTCTGCGCCGAGCCAGAAACTCCAGCAACTGGTATTCATGCGGAGTCAGGGAGATTTGCTTGTCGTCGAAAAGCACCTGCCGTGCCACCGAATCGACCTTGATACCGTCGATTTCAATAACCGGGTTCTTGACCCCGGAGCGGCGCCGATTGAGCGCACGCAGGCGCGATACCAGCTCGTCGAACGCAAATGGTTTCACCAGGTAATCGTCCGCGCCCAGATCGAGGCCGCGCACGCGATCCTCGGTTTGGTCATTGGCTGACAGGATCAATACGTGACAGTCTTTGCCGTCGCTGCGAAGCTTGGTGAGCACGGTCAAGCCATCGATTTTGGGTAACATCAGGTCGAGGATAATCGCGTCGTATTGATTGACCGCGATATAAGATAGCGCCTGTTCACCATCAAAGGCCTGGTCCACGGCGAAACCGTGTTTCTTAAGCCCAGTGGAGAGCGAGCGTTGCAACCGCTCCGAGTCTTCTACCAGTAGTAGTTTCATAATCAGCTTACAACTCCTTTCCAGTATACTCCCCCGGATCCATCAATGTATTCTGCCCAGGGCAGCATTTCCCTAATAATAGCTAGCCTAGAAAAACAATCTGAAGTTAAGCTGAAGAACCATAGCCGGATTCGGGAACTGTGACAGGTATCAAACCAGACTGACCTATTGTAGGATTATGTGCAGCTCTGCTTATATTGATGCTTTACCTGATCTATACGTTATCGGGAATCGTAATTCTGAAGAGAATAATGGGCCGGCATAATAAGATTCATTTAGCGCTTTTTGTCGCCGCAGTGATATCGGCACACAGTCATGCGATTGGCGCCGACGAGTTACCGCTGGTCGATGCTCACATTCATTACAGCCACGATGCCTGGCAGGTGTTATCTCCGGAAAGGGCCGTAGAATTACTGCGTGCTGCGGGATTGAAAAAGGCCCTGGTTTCGAGTTCCAGTGACGATGGAACACAAAAGTTGTATCGCGTTGCCCCAGACCTGGTTGTGCCAGTACTGCGTCCGTACCGAAAGCGCGGTGAGCTTTCCAGCTGGATTTATGATGAATCGGTGAAGTCGATGTTGTCTGCCAAACTGGAAAATAGTGTCTATGCCGGGATCGGTGAGTTTCATGCTGATGGCGAGCAGATCGAATTGCCGGTATTGCAGCACGTGATCGCGCTGGCGAAGCACTACAATATCTTCCTGCACGCGCATGTCGATGTAGATGCGGTGCATCGCATATTTAAAGCTGATCCCGATGCGCTCGTGCTGTGGGCGCATGCGGGCTTCGAATCACCCGAAGTGATAACCGCAACCCTGCAAAAATACCCTAACTTGTGGGCTGACCTGTCGTTTCGGGAAGAGTTCGCATTTCGGGGCGAGATCGAAGATAAGTGGCGCAGGATGTTTGAGCGGTTCCCAACCCGGTTTTTACTCGGTACCGATACCTATACGCCACAGCGCTGGTTCTATGTTGGCGAATACGCCGACTGGTCGCGTGGCTGGCTGCAGCAGCTATCACGCGAAGTGGCGGAAAATATAGCGTTTCGCAATGCCGAGACATTGCTCTCGCGAGTAAGGAATTAGATAAGATAAAACGATAGTTTAAATAAATTAAATGCATAAAAATAATAAAATATACAAATTAATAGTTTCTCCCCATAATCGGGCCTGTTCAGACTTAACAATCACACAGGAGAAACTCATGTTACGTAATCTCGAAGGTCAAAAAATCCCGCAGGTAGTTTTCAAAACACGCCACGGCCATGAATGGGTCGATGTTAGCAGTGACGAATTGTTCAAAGACAGAACCGTGGTCGTATTCTCCTTGCCGGGTGCATTCACCCCGACCTGTTCTTCTTCGCACGTTCCGAGATACAACCAGTTGACGCCGGCGCTGAAGCAGCAGGGTGTCGATGAAGTCGTCTGCATTTCGGTTAACGATGCTTTCGTCATGAACCAGTGGCAGCACGAACAGCACGCCGACCAAATCACCTTTGTCCCTGACGGAAACGGTGATTTCACTCGCGGCATGGGCATGCTGGTCGAGAAGCAGGATCTTGGCTTTGGCGAGCGTTCCTGGCGTTACTCGATGTTGGTCAGGAACGGTGTCATCGAAAAGATGTTCATCGAGCCCGACCTGCCGGGTGATCCGTTCGAAGTATCCGATGCCGAAACCATGCTGCACTATGTTGCCCCGCAAGCGGAGCTGCCGCTCAACGTGACCGTCTTCAGCCGCGAGGGATGTCCTTTCTGCGTCAGGGCCAAGGGACTGTTACGCGATGCCGGTATCGAATTCGACGAACTGGTGTTGAATCGTGACTTCGCCGAATCGACCATCCGAGCGGTATCGGGTCACGCGACGGTTCCGCAAGTATTCATCAATGGTAGCCTGGTCGGTGGTTCAGACGCGCTGGAATCCTATCTGGGTAACGCCGAAGCGGCTTAGGCTTCCAATTTGTTTTGAAATGATTACCCTGTAACCGATTCCGGTTACAGGGTTCCCATGTCTGATCACAAGCTTATCGCCATTGGCGGAATTCAACACGAAACCAATACCTTTGCGCCACACCTGGCACCGTTCGAGGCCTTCGAGCGCGCGGATAGCTGGCCCGGTTTAACCTCAGGTGACGCCCTGTTCGCTACCATGGCGGGGCTCAATATTCCCCTGTCCGGATTTATCGACAGCACCCGGCAGGCCGGTCACGGTTTGCATCCCCTGTGCTGGTGTTCGGCCGAGCCCAGCAGTTACGTTACCCGGGACGCGTTCGAGCGCGTTGCCGCCATGATGCTTGAGGGGTTGCGTAACGCGGATTCCGTGGACGCGGTTTACTTGGACTTGCATGGCGCGATGGTGACAGAACACTACGAGGATGGCGAAGGTGAACTGCTGCGAAGGATACGGGAGCTGGTCGGACCCGGGGTGCCGATCGTGATTAGTCTCGACCTGCATGCCAACGTTACCGAGGGCATGGTGGAATTCAGCGATGCGATGACGATTTATCGAACCTACCCGCATCTCGATATGGCGGTTACCGGGGCGCGGGCCTACGATCTGCTCGACGAGATCATGGCCGGGCCATTCTTGCACAAGGCGATGCGCAAGATTCCGTTTCTGTTTCCCTTGTCGTCGCAGTGCACCGATTTCGATCCCTGTAAGTCGATCTACAATCAGTTCGCAGATATGTGCCAGCAACCTGGATTGGTGAATGTCGACTTTGCAACCGGATTCCCGCCGGCCGACATCGCCGAATGCGGTGCGGCAATCGTTGTCTATGGCGGGAATCGGGATGCGGTCGACACGGCAGCTGAACAATTATATGAGCAAGTCCTCGCCGCGGAAGCTGATTTTGATTTTGAATTACTGGAGCCAGACGAGGCAGTCGTGCGGGCAATAGCGAACTGCTCCGATAAACCCGTGGTGCTGGCCGATGCGCAGGACAACCCGGGTGCGGGTGGCACCTCCGATACGACCGGTTTGCTCGAGTCGCTGGTGCGCAATGGCGCGCGTCAGGCGGTAATCGCGGTGATGTACGACCCCGAGGTTGCCGATATGGCGCACGATGCCGGGGTTGGAGCCGTGCTCGAAACCATTGTGGGCGGCAAATCCGGACTTCCCGGTATCGATCCTTACGCGGCACGCGTTGTAGTCGAAGCCCTCGGTGACGGCCGCTTTACCTACAGCGGTGCGATGAACCTGAATTCAAAGGCCGAGCTTGGCAACATGGCACTACTGCGGGTGGTAGATGAAAGCTCCGACGTGCGTATTGTCGTCGGCAGCTCGCGCTCGCAATGCCTCGATCTGGCGATGATCCGACACCTCGGTATCGAACCCACCGAGCAGAAGATTGTTGCGGTCAAAAGCACGGTGCACTTCCGTGCCGACTTCGACCCGATCGCGGCTGAAACCCTGGTCGTGATTGCACCGGGAATCCACCCCTGCAAGCTGGATGACCTGACATACAAAAATTTACGTGCCGGGGTGCGCAAGGGGCCGCTGGGTCCGATACACCGGAGGTAATCCCAGTCACATGTCTAAGCCGACTTTCTTCAGGTTTGCCCGATATCTTTCCCGAACATCCTTGTCATGGCTGTGACTAAGTAACATGCCGGATATCCTGAACGAACTGCCCAGTGCCCGAATTTCGTCAGCGTAAGCCTGGGCCTCCGTTTCGCGACCGGCGTCCATCAATGCGTCGATCAGATAATAACGGCACAGTGGTGATTCAGGCTCGACCTCGACGCCCTTGCGAAACATCTCTATCGCTTTTTCCAGATCGCCGGTGTGCTGGTAAATGGTTCCCCCGACAAGCAGGAACCAGTTAGGGCAAATCGGGCAAAGCCGCAGCGATGCTTCATGGTGTGGTAAAGCTTTGTCGTATTCGCCGGTAAAATTATACGTATAACTCGTCAATGCCTGGACCTCGGCGTCGCCGGGCGAGATCTCGACGGCCTTGCTGCAGGCTTCGATGGCGAGTTCAGGTTCGTTGCGGCTAATGTGGCAGCAACCCTTGAGTACCAGCGCTTCGGCGTTTTCCGGGTCGATTGCGAGCGCTTTATCCGCCGCGTTCCCGGCTTCGCGTATCGAATCGTCTATCGATTCGAACAAACCTGTGTTTGCTCCCTGCCAGTGCGTCCAGCCGAGTGTCACCCAGGCCGAGCTGTACTCCGGGTCGAGTTTCAGCGCCTTGTCGACCAGTTGCTGGGCCTTGAGCATGTTGTCCTTGATATAACTGTCCTGCAGGTCCCAGGCCATAGTGACCAATTCCCAGGCCTCGAAACTAGTGGTGCCTATCGATGTTTTGCGTGCGGCGTCACCCGAGATCAGATGTACCTGCATTTCAACGGCGATGTTTCGGGTAATTTCATCCTGCACCGCGAAAATATCCTTCATTTTGCGATCGTAATTTTCGGCCCAGCAATTTTCACCGGTCTCAGAATCGATCAGTTGGGCATTGACGCGAATGCGTTTTCCGCTTTTGCGCACGCTGCCGTCGAGGATATAGCGAACCCCCTGTTCATTGGCGATATCGGAAATCGACGGTTTGTGATCCTTGTAGATCAGCGTCGAATGCCTTGCGACTACGCGCAGTCGTCTGATGTGCGACAGTGTTGTCACGATGTCATTGGTAATGCCGTCGCTGAAATATTCCTGTTCGGGATCGCCGCTCATGTTCTCGAACGGCAGCACGGCAATTGAAGGGATATCGTCGTGTCCAGCGGTTATTTCGTCACAGAGTCCGGCCTTTAAAAGAAGGTCAAATAGCGTTTTTGAATCTTCTTCAAACTGGTAAGGCACGCCTTCATACCAGAGTGCGCGCCATTCGTTTTCGCTTGCCGGATAACTGGGCATTTGTTCGTGCGCCAGTTCGAGGTAGCGCTGCATTTCAGCCCTGGCTTCTTCCTCTTTGTCCATACCGGCGAGCGAGGCCGCAGTTTGCGCGCGCAGACTGGGCGATATGTGCGGGATTGAACGAAAGGCTTTTAACGCCCGCTCATACTGGCCGGTAGAGCGGTAAACCTCGCCTGCATTCCAGCCTATGTACGGATGGTATGGATCGATTTGCAGGCTGATGTCTGCGTATTCGAGGGCCTCGTCGTAACGCCGGATCGAGCCCATCACGCCGCATTGCATCGAGTAGCCGTCGGGCAGGGTTGGATTCAACTCGATTGCACGTGCCGCGTGAACCGCCGAGCGCTCAAAATCTCTTGAAATCAGCAACTGTTCGGCCATGAAGGCGTGCACGAGTGCATTGTCGGGCTCGAGTTCAATCGCCCTGGTTGCATGAACCTCCATCAAACGCCTGGCTTCGTCGCGATCGGCGGTCCAGTTTTCATAGAGCTCCATAACATAGGTTTCTCCCAGAATAGCATGTGCCTCGGCGTTACCCGGATCGTGCTCGATACTTTTCAGAAACTGCTCGCGGGCGATCCGGTTATCAGCGGCGGTGAATTTCTCGAGATGGTAGAGCCCTCGCATCAGGTAATCGTAGCTTTTTAAATCTTTTGCGGATTTATGCAGCGCAGCGCTTTTTATATCTTTCCCGATTCGTCCGCTAATCGTGCCGGCGATGGTTTGAACCAGCTCTTCTTCGAGCGAAAACAGGTCTTCCAGGTCAGACTCGAAACGTTTGCCCCAGAGTTGATTTCCACTATCAGTCTCGTCGAGTTGTACCGTGATTCGCACCTTATCGCCGAACTTTCGTATGCTGCCTTCGACGATGTATTGAACTGCCAGGTCAGCGGCTAGTTCTTCGATGCTTTTTGCGCTGTCCTGGTAAGCAAAGCTGGTATGACGGGATTTAACTTTGAGCCCGCTAAACGAACTCAGGTTCAGGATAATGCTTTCGGTAATACCGTTGCTGAAATATTCCTGTTCCGGGTCACCGGAGAGATTGCTGAATGGTAGTACCAGGATAGTGGGTTGCTGATTAATTTCACCTGGCTGAATGTTCGATAGCCGTTCATCCTCGAGTCCCGCCTGCACCAGGCAATCTAGGAGATCCTGGTTGATGCTCGGGTCGGCAAACTGGTATGTGTCCCGGAAGTAGCTTAACCACTCGTCGAGGGTTTGCGGCATCGACAGCATGTTTTCCCGGCATTGCTGCAGGAAAACCGGCAAGGTCTCCCGAGCCACATCGATTCGGTCGAGCTTGATGTTGACCGCGATGAAAAAAACTTTTGTAAATCCCGGCTCGGTTCTGAATTTTCTCATGGTTTCCAGGGCGACTTCATAGCGACCAGACAGAAATTGGGCCGCAGCCAGTTCCCATTCGGCCCAGGGATGGTAGGGATCTAGCTGGCAGGCGCGTTCAGCAGACTGTAGTGCGGATTCGAAATCTCCCTGCGTCGTCAGGCTCAGGGATTTGGTTGTCAATGCGTCCGGGTCGTTCGGATTGATGGTGAGCGCCTTTTCGAGGTGTAACGCGGCCTCGTGGGCCTTTCCGCAAAAGACCAGGTACTCGGCATAGAGTGCCTGTACTAGTACGAGCTCCGGGTCCAGCGCCAGAGCTTTGCGGATGTGATCTTCCGCCAGCTTGAAAGAAGCCCGGTAATCAAGCGTCCAGCGTTCCAGGTAGTCCATTCCGTGACAGGTATATAACATTGCATGCGCACGTACGTTATCCGGGTCCTGCACCAGGCACTGGTTCAGTTTTTCGATCGCGATCACGTTGTCTTGCCGGTTAAAGCGGAATGTATGATAGGTACCACCGAGCAGCAGGTCATAGGATTGTTGATCCGCAGCTGACTTGGCAATCGCGATGCGCTGCAGGTCGGTTTCGATCTGACCGGTAACCGTGGCAGCGATCGTACGGCTCAGTTCCTCTTCGAGGTCGAACAGGTTTTCAATTTCAGCATCGTAACGTTTCCCCCAGACCTGGTTGCCGGTGGCGGCCTCGATCAATTGCACCGTTATACGGATGCGATCCCGGGATTTGCGGATGCTGCCCTCGACCACGTAGTCGACATTCAATTCCTGCGAAATTTCTCCCAGGCTCTTAATCTGTTGCTTGAATGCAAAGCTCGAGTTCCGTGATTTGACCTGGAGCCCAGGGAACATGGATAGATTCAGAATTATGCTGTCGGTAATACCGTCGCTAAAATATTCCTGCTCGGGATCTCCCGACAGGTTGTCGAATGGCAATACAGCGATGCTGTGAGCGGTTGACGTCGAAGGATCAATGGAGGATTCTCCGAGGTTGTCACCGGTTGGCGCCAGAGTATCGAGGGGTGGTTCCCCAATGTCGGTAGTAGGCGCGTGCGCGGGTTTGGTCTCACCAACGGCGATCCGGTCGCGCAGTTCGATGGTCGCCAATTCGGGTTCGACATCGAGTTCTTCCCGCAAGGCCTGCTGGCAGCGTTTGAAGGCCTGTAGTGCGTGGCTGCGATCGCCATTGTCGAAGTAAGCGCGCATCAGTAACCGCCAGCCTGATTCGCCGAGCGAGTCCTGCTTGACCAGGCGCTCGGAGGATTTTATTGCTTTACCGAAATCGTGGCTGAGCAATTGGGTTTCGGCCAGCTCCGATAGTATTTCGATGAACTGGCGTTTGAAGCGACCACGTTCGCTGTCTAGCCATTCCTGGCATGACGCGTCGCGGATCGAAATGCCCTCGAGAAATTCCCCCTGGTATAGATCGGCCGCGGTGGTCAGGGATTCGTAGTCGCCCTCGGTCGCGAGGCGCTCGAACTCGTGCACGTCGATATCGATCAATTCTGGTATCAGGCTGACCGTGGTGCGATCGACCTGTAGCACCATGTCGGCCACGTCGCCGAGCGATTTCTTGATCGCGCTCAGGCACTGGCGCAGCGAGTTGCGCGCCTGTTCTTCGCTGCGATCGCTCCACAACAGGTTGATCAGGCGTTCGCGCGGGTGACGTAATCCGGGGGTCAAGGCGAGATAGGCCAGCAGGACTTCGGCCTTGCGCATCGACAGCGAAATTCGCGTGCCTGATGGCAGCAAACATTCGAATTGGCCCAGCAATATGAGTTCCAACTTCGACATCTGGCTTCCCCGGAAGCAAATTTCAGAAAATTAGTTAATTAAAATACTTTGTAAATCAGTTAGTTATAAAATTTAATGATTTTTTAATGATTATTTTGGGTTATTTAACGCGATTCGGCAAGGGATTTAACGGGGCATGACGAGAATGATCACCGTCGCAACAACAAACCCGTAACGAGGCACCCGAAATGAGAAAAGTTAAAAACAACCTTCACATTGAAAATCCGGCCGTCATGTTTGCCCGGGGCGTTGAAAGCCTGATCAGCGATCCGATATTTAATCCGTCGAAACTCGACTACGATGAGTCAAAACCGATAAGCCGCCGCGGCAACAAACAGGATTCACAAGGTAACCTGTTCAACCTGCTGCTGCGCCAGTTTGCCAATAACTAAAAATCATGAAATGGCGGAGGATACTTTCCTGAGAGTATCCTCCGTTTCTCTAGGCCTCGATTGATTAATTTCCTGCCTGTAAACCGCCTGTAGTAAGGGAAACTTACGCGACGTTGTCGAGCCCGTAACGTTCCTTTGCTTCATCGTAGCTGTAAGCCATTCCATCATTGTTAAACGCGAAATGTGCCAGCGAGCTGTGGCGCTGGGAGTAGTCGAACTTAATGTCGCCGACGCCCTTGGCCGTGCCTGAGCCCATTTCAGCTTCGTAGAACACCCACCCATCGGGAAGTACCGTTCGAATTTGGACTTCCGTATCGGTTACCGGATTCCGAATCGGTACGGTCTCGGCGCGAACTACCCCGGGTACGTTCACCAGGCAGGTTCTCTTGTTCACATCCCATTCAAACTCGAGCGATTCAAACAGTGGATCGTGAATATGTTCAACAATGATGCTGAAAATATTGAACAGGGTACCAGCGGGCTGGCCTTCGCCCGACATAATCGCGAACAATGCTTCACGTTGGGCCTCACTGGCGCCCTCATGAACGATTGGCTGCATATGTCCGCCGCCGTGATGAATTGCTCTGGGGAAGAAATAGGTCGCTGCGAATGTGAGGCCGTCCATGGAGACATCACCATAGTGTCCCTGGTTCACCTTGAATGCCACAACGCCATCACAGTGGCCCTGGGTCGGATTTGCCATCCCTTCACAAGGACAGCCGTGGTCACAACTACAAAACTCTACATATTCGCCTTCGATATGCCATTTAACATCAGTCATCTGGATTTCTCCTGTATGTAATTTGCGGAAAGTGTATTGAGATTGAAAAGGTCTATGCCTTCTTTTACCTTAAGGATACAAGCCAATAAAAACATCGGTTAAAGGTCCATCAGTAGAACAATTCCTGCCAGCCCCAGCAGTATGGATCCAGCGCGCCCGATACCGCGCCCCCAGGGCGTTACTTTTTCGATCAGCACAAAGATGGTAATGGCTGCGACGCACAGAAGGTTCATGACGCCGCCCACGAACAGCAGCAGCATTAAAGACCAGCAACAGCCCAGGCAATAAGCCCCGTGCGACAGTCCCATACGAAATGCACCGCTGGCTCCGTCGCGCCAGTAGGTCGACAGAAACCAGACGGGAGAGCGACAACGGGCGAGGCACGCGTCCTTGAACGGGGTCCACTGGTAGATCGCGGTGACTAACAATACAAAACCGGCAAAAATAGAGCTATTGCTTACCATCATTGGTGACAGTAATGCGGCCTGCTCGAGACCCCACTGCAATCCGGTAGCGCCGGCACTGAAAAAAGTCCATACGATTAGGTAACCCGCGAAGAACGCGCCGCTGTGTACCAACGGTTCAGCATCCTTTGCATTGTGTCTCACGACACGCGCGTAGAGCAGTACCATCGGCGTTACGCTCGGTATCATCATCCCGGCCATCATGATCGCCCACATCAGGAACATGAACACTGCGTCGGTCGGGGTCCACGGGGCAAGCTTCACCATGTCGGACATCGGCATTGTGCCGGCTTGACCTGTTTCCATTGGGCCCATACCCATTTGCACGGTGAGATAGTAGAGATACAACCATGCCAGGCCTGTAATCAGAAACAGGCCAGCCAGTACGACCTGGCGGTCACGCTGCAGCAACCGTTCAACCGCACGATCGATGCCTGCCACGGAATGCATATAAGCCCTCAGGCGCTAGCGGCAGGGTGGGATTGCTCGTCGATGATGCCGTAGGGGCCGTAAGCTACCAAACTTATATAAGCGTAGCGGCCATCGTGATTCTGATCCAGCTCACCCTTGGACCAATACGTGCCACTGGCCATTTCGGCTTCACGGAATTCGAATGCCGTGTGCATCTTGATCGCAGTCCTGTGTGGAAGACCGGTTACCGGGTTCTTTATCGGCACGACATTTGCCTCCATCACATCCTCAACCGCAAACCGACCCGTGCCGTTGTCCAGGTCCCACTCGAACTCAATATCCGCGAACACTGGATCGGGTTCGTGTTCTAAGGTTGACGCATAGATAGCGAAACCGGTTGTTGGTTCCTGGTCCTGTCCTCCCAGAATCGTGAACAGGGCGTTCACTTGCTCCTCGTTCGCCCGTTTGTCAATGACAGACCACCAGGTGCCTTTACCCTCGTGCATCGGTCCTGGCCAACGGTAGGCGCCTGCCACCCTCAGTCCGTCGAGTGGTACATCCCCATAGTGGCCTTCAGTGATTTCAATCGCCATCGTCCCTTCGCAGGGCGTGCGGGTAGGAGGTGCGTTGAATTCACACGGGCACCCGTAGTCGCAACTGCAGGTTGCTATTTGCTTTGTTTTGATCATCCAGTCTGTATAAGCCATGCAAAACTCCTTTGTTATTTTTTATTAAGGACGGCACAAATGCAGCTCCAGGATTGCAACATAAACAGTACCGAAGGGTCCACGATACGCTCATCATCTTTTTATTTCCAATGAATCAACTTTATGAGGGGTATAAAAAAACCAGCCGGATCTGGTGTATGCGGGTTAACGGTCGTTGTCCTGCATATGGCCACGAAGCTTGAACTTGTATCCAGGATAGTTAGAGGAACATCTCCCAGACCACCGGCAGAATCGACGCAATCAGCAGCAACGCCATGCTGATATTAAATATTTTCAGATGCCCGGGATCTTTCAGGTAATGTTGCAGCCCGGCGCCGAATACCAGCCAGATTCCCGCACAGGGAATAGTAATGATCATGAAGGTTACGCAGATAATCAAAACCTGTAGGAAAAAATTATCATCCAGCGTGGTATAGGCCGCAAGCGCACTGCTGCCCATGATCCAGGCCTTTGGATTAATCCATTGAAATGCTGCCGCCTGCCAGAAGTTGATCGGTTTTGACTGCCTGATCTCGCTGACACCACCCCGGGTACTGGCGATTTTCCACGCCAGGTAAAGCAGGTAGATGACGCCTACGATCTTGATGACTTCGTGCAGAATCGGGTAGAGCTGGAACAGGGTGCCAAATCCCAGCCCGATCAGCGCCAGCATCACCGGGAAGCCGATACAGATTCCGAGCAGGTGTGGCAGGCCGCGACGCACGCCGAAATTTAATCCGGTCGTGGTTAACATCACGTTGTTGGGTCCGGGCGTAATCGCTGCGATCACCCCGAACAGGACAAACGAAACAAATAATTGCGGTTCGATGAGTTACACCCTGGTCAGTCTTTTCTGAAGGTCATCCAGCGACGTGGATCCTGGCGCTCATCGTAAATGATGCGCAGGCGTGAGTAAAATTCATCCAGATCAACGCTACAACTGCGAATATGGCGTTTCGATTTTGACGGATCAAATGCCGTTCTGCCATGCATCAGGCGCTGATTATTGAACACCAGCACTTCGCCGGACTGGAGTTTGAACTCGATCATCCCCTGGTCGCCATAACTCAAGCCTAAGAATTCGCGCAGGGCATCGTAAAAAGGCTCGACCTGGTCAGGTGCGCAGTCGATCGGCGCCATTCCCCGGTCGAGCAAGCGTACCGAGGTGATGTCACCATCACTGTCGGTTTGAATGATCGGATGCTGATACTCGAATCTGCGTCCTTCCCGCAGGTTGCGATGGAAGCGTGCCGAGACGCTGCGTAAGATTTCAAAGGCGGCAGGATTTTGCTGTTTTAACGATTCGACCAACTTGAAGCTGTCGATTAGCGTGGATGCGCCCCCATCTTCGGAAGGCTGGATAACATGAAAAAAAGTGATTGCAGGCGGATCGATTCGATAGGGTTCGTCAGTATGCGGTGCCAGTGGCAACGCCATGTCGGCCACGATCTCGGGATTGGGTTTCGATTCGAGCTCGTATACTTCGTAGTTGGTCAGTCGTAACTTTCCAACCAGCGATGCTATTTCCTCGGTATGTTCACGCGCCGCGGGGACGCCCTGCAAAATCGCGAAACCCCGGTAAAGAATCGACTCAAGAAACGCTTGATGCAAATCACCCGATGCACTGACCTCGGCATAGTCCATGTAGGGCAGCGCGGTTGCCATTTCACTACCCCAAAGTATCGGCTTGAACTTGCGTTCCTGCCGGGCCTGATCCGACAGACACATGGTGCGCAACCAGGTTAAGTCGTAACCCGACAAGTGCGCATCACCCCAGTCGACACTGAGACTGGAATCATCGTAGCTACAATTGTCTGGTTGTGGGTGGGAGGACTTATTTGTCAGCTTGATGTGCCGTACCGCGGTCTGTGTGTCTCCACACTGCACGCAATTGCAGGCTTCGAGAAGCCAGATTGCCGGATAGCGACTGACGTGCTCGTCCTGCCAGATAATTTTAAGGGAGGTATTATCCTGTTCGAGACGGCTAACCTGATAACGCGGGTTTGATGCTGGCATTTCGCTGGAAAATCTTGGTGACCCGTGAATCATTCATCATTGTTGATACAAGGGCAATTCGATTTTTCGTTCAATCAGGATAGACTTCACGTCAATTCAATTTGCTGGAGAGAGCCTGTGTCAGTCAGTCACGAACTGCTCGATGTCGTTGATGAAAATGACAATGTCATCATGGTCAAGACCCGCGGTGAAATTCATGCCCAGGGCTTGACGCACCGTGCGGTTCATATACTCGTCTTCAACAGCGACGGCGAACTGTTTCTGCAGAAGCGCTCACTCAGCAAGGATGAGCAACCGGGAAAATGGGATTCCTCGGCGGCGGGTCATCTCGACAGCGGTGAAGACTATGATGACTGTGCGCGGCGAGAAATCACTGAAGAACTGGGAATCCGGGCTGATGAGTCCCTCGAGCGGCTGTTCAAGTTGCCAGCTTCACTGCTCACCGGTAACGAGCATTGCATGGTATATCGTTACGGTCACGATGGTCCGATGGTGCTGGCCCCGGAAGAAATTGACGATGGACAATGGATTAGTCCTACGGCCATGGATCAGCGGGTTGCGGATCATGATCCGAGCCTGACCGAATCAGTCTGTTTGATTTGGAAGCAATATCGGGAACGGGATAGTAAAACTGCATGATCAGCTTATTACTCAAAAAAGCCCTGTTTTAAATTCAGCTATACAAATAACCGCCCCGGCGTTTTAATAACGCCTTGATAACTACACGACAGCGGGTGGTGATATGTCAAAAATTGCATTAATCGTTGGCGCGGGAAGTGGCAACAGTGCCGCCTTTGCGCGCGCACTCGCGGCAGACGATTACAAGGTTGTGCTGGCCGCGCGAAATATCGCAAAACTCGATTCATTATGTTCACAGATCGATGCGCACGCGATTAGCTGCGATGCGACCTCGGTTGATTCGGTGCGCGATTTGTTCGATTCGATGCATAAAGCGGTAGGCAGTCCTGATATCGTGCTCTATAACGCCAGTGCCTATACCGCTGGTTCAATTACCAATCTCGATCCCGAGCTGGTGCTGGATTCATTAATGCAAACGGCTTACGGCGCTTTCCTGGTTGCCCAACAGGCTGCAATCGGCATGAAGCAGCTTGGTGGTGGTGTGCTTTTCTTTACCGGTGCGACTGCCAGCGTTAAAGGCTTCCCCAATTTCGCATCTTTTGCGATGGGCAAGTTTGCCCTGCGAGGCCTGGCACAAAGCCTGGCACGAGAACTTGGTCCAGAGAATATTCACGTGGCACATTTCATCATCGACGGTGGGATCGCCTCCCCGGGACGGGATCTGGGCAGCGAAGATGCCGCAAGCAATCCGAACGACGCCGAGCTCGAGCCCGATGCTATCGCGCAAACCTATATGGCGGTGTTGAAGCAGCATCGCAGCGCGTGGACACATGAAATCGACCTGCGCCCCTGGGTTGAGAATTTCTAGCGTGTTGCAACCCGTCGATTACATATCACCCGACGTGCCGGAGGAATTACCCTGGCATGATGTGCCGTTGGTTGTCGCCAACCAGGCAACAGTCAAAGATTACGGTTACCTGGTCGATAATCCCGAAGAATTTGAAATCGAAATCGTACAGTGGCCGGCGCAGGGCTGGCGTCCAATCGATGCTGACACCGGTGACGAAGGCGGCGTTGTGGAAGGTATTTTCCACAGCGAATGGCGCGGCGAAGTGTTGCACGGGCGCAACGATGCGGTTGACGGAAAATACATCCTGGGTTGGTCGGAGAATCCTGGTAACGCCCATCCCGATGCATCCATGACGAACCCCGAACGGGTGCTGTTATGGCACTTGAATTACCACCCCGATGGCGGGCAATTGTTTTACCCGCTGGATAATCAGCCGTTCGTGGCCCCGGTGGCCTTAGCGGGCGATGACCTGGCGTTAGAAAATATTATTGCCCTGTGGTGTGACGGCAGTCAGGGGCTTTATATTCATCCGGGCATCTGGCATGAGGGCGTATTCCCGGCGACCCCGGCACAATCATTTCGGGATCGACAGGGCAGGGTGCATGCGCGCGTCAGTTGTAACATCGCGCAGGAATTCGGTGTTTTTCTGAATGTTCCCTTACAGGCGGCTATTTCTTGACCAGGCTGATCTGACGTCCAACCCAATCCGGTAACTCTTCGACCTCGGCGGCTTTCAGCGCGGCCTGGATCGCTTCGGGCATCTCCATGGTGCACCCTTCACGCGTGTTAAAGTGCAGGGTCATGAATTCTGCAGTGGCGCAGAGCTCGTCATTGACCAGCATTTTATGGGCAAACCAGATTTTTTTTGCGTCGCTACCGAGCATCAGCGTTTCAATATCCATCGCCGCTCCCACACGTACATCGCTTAAATAGCGTAAATGAGTTTCGACGGTATAAATCGCGCAGCCGGTTGCGTCGAAGTAATCTGTGCCAATACCGAAATGATCCTGCATGACCCAGGTGGTATTGCTGAACGGAACCAGGTAATAGGCTTCATTGAGGTGTCCGTAGGCGTCAAGCCAACTTTCTTGTAATGGCTCGGAATGAAACCGGTATGTTTTCATGGCTGTTTCCGTCTGGTGGTTCGACGCAGTATAGATTTTTCAAAGCCGGGTTGAAAGTTGAACCCTCCACGGTGACATATTCTGATATTAAACACGGGGATCTGATAGTAGAATCGCGCGATGCAAAATTCCATAGTCAATATTAATGCGCTGTCCAAGGTATACCAAAGTGGGCACCAGGCACTGAGTACGGTCGATCTCGAGATCAAGGAAGGCGAGATCCTCGCTTTGCTAGGTCCTAATGGAGCGGGTAAGACCACGCTGATTTCAATCATTTGTGGCATCGTCTCGGCAAGCAGTGGCTCGGTGAGTGTCGCCGGCCACGATATCGTCACGGATTACCGGGTCACCCGCGATCTTATCGGGCTGGTCCCGCAGGAGTTGACCCTGGGCGCTTTTGACACGGTATGGAATACGGTCAATTTCAGCCGTGGCCTGTTCGGTAAAAAATCAAATCCCGCCTACCTCGAGCAATTGCTCAAGGACCTGTCACTATGGGACAAAAAGAACAGCGAACTGCGAGAACTTTCGGGCGGTATGAAGCGCCGCGTTTTGATTGCCAAGGCTTTGTCACATGAGCCTCGTATCCTGTTTCTCGACGAACCCACCGCCGGTGTCGATGTCGAGTTGCGCAAGGATATGTGGAAAATGGTACGGCGCTTGAACGATTCCGGCGTTACGATCATATTAACAACGCACTATATCGAAGAGGCAGAGGAGATTGCCGACCGCGTTGGAATCATCACCGACGGAAAACTGCTTCTGGTTGATGACAAGCAATGCCTGATGCAAAAACTCGGCAAGAAAACTCTACTGATCGAACTCAAGCAATCGATCGATCGAATTCCCGATGCGCTCGGGGCCTATAACCTGGAGCCTTCCGAAGACGGAACTCAGTTGACCTACACCTACGATCCCGACGTGGAAAGAACCGGCATAACTGCCTTGTTGCAGAGCATGAACGAGGTCGGGCTGACGTTAAAGGATTTGAAAACCAGTCAGAGCTCACTGGAGGAGATATTTGTCAGATTGGTGAACGCGCGATGATCAATCTTCAAGCGATCAAGGTAATTTACAAGTACGAAATGTTGCGTGCCTGGTACACCCTTTTGCAAACCATTGCTTCGCCGGTAATCTCGACCTCGCTTTACTTTGTTGTATTCGGCGCCGCGATCGGCTCACGTATCGAGGAAATCGATGGCGTAGCTTACGGAGTCTTTATCGTGCCGGGGCTGGTGATGTTGTCGCTGCTGACACAGAGTATTTCCAATGCATCGTTTGGTATTTTCTTCCCCAAGTTTAACGGTACGATCTACGAGGTAATGTCGGCCCCAATATCCTTTGTTGAAATCGTGGTCGGTTATGTCGGGGCGGCGGCAAGCAAATCGCTGATACTCGGCACGATTATCCTGATTACCGCAAACCTGTTTGTCGATTTGAACATCGCGCATCCGTTTGTGATGGTGCTGTTCCTGGTGTTGACCTGTATCTCCTTCGCCCTGTTTGGCTTCATTATCGGGCTCTGGGCAACCAATTTTGAAAAGCTGCAACTGATCCCGATGCTGGTAATCACGCCGCTGGTGTTCCTGGGGGGGAGTTTTTACTCGGTCAGTATGCTGCCGCCGGTGTGGCAAACGGTTACCCTCTTTAACCCGGTGCTCTACCTGATCAGCGGGTTTCGCTGGAGTTTCTTCGAAGTGGCAGACGTTAGCGTGGGTGTGAGCCTGGCCATGATCATCCTGTTCCTGGCGGCTTGCCTGGTTCTGGTGTGGTGGATGTTTAAAACCGGTTATCGTTTGAAGCAGTAGTTCCGATCTGGGAAAGAGGCGGCGGTTTCTTTTTTATAAATCCCCAAAATAAAAAAGCCGGTGTGGGTCTTGAGACCCACACCGGCGATTC
Source organism: uncultured Gammaproteobacteria bacterium (assembly GCA_964196225.1). Classification (GTDB taxonomy): domain Bacteria; phylum Pseudomonadota; class Gammaproteobacteria. The sequence continues at coordinate 19,450 of CAXMSP010000104.1, forward strand.
GTTATTCCTGCGAGTAGATTAATCCTGCCAGAAGAACTTGGCGCCTTCATTGGCAACGTCGCCAGGTGTCAGGCCGATGTCGTCAAGCATATGCCCGCTCATTTGTAGCAACATGCGACGCTCTTGTGAACGACGTATCCAGGTCTGAACCAGTTTGGCTGTTGCGACTCCGTATGCTTCGACGCGTTCAACGGCGGCTAAAGCCAGTGCGGAGATGTCCATATCTTCGATAAAATGGAATTGCTTTGCTTTTAATGTGCTCATGGTGTTGCTCCTGTAATAAAGCTGATGGATCCTTATCCGCCAGCGTGTTAATCAATGACGAGAATTATAGGCAGCAACCGAAATAGTAACAGATTCAGTTTAATTGAAATTCATACATAACAGTTTACCGTAACAGAATATATCCATTTGGGGTCCTGTGAACTAGTTCACAGGTAAACTGTGCTGCATGTCACGACGCTTTTATGGCGCTTTAAAGGGCGCTTTAAATTAATTATATAAACTATTGATATATATAATAAAATTTAGATTTAGATTAGCCAGAATAGAACCACTACGAGACAGGCTCAGAATCGCAGATCCAGTTTTTTGGTTTAAAAATGAATCTATTGAAAAACTGTACTGGTCGGTCAGTTTTTAATTAAATTTTAAGTATCGTTGAACCCGTAGTTTCGCGAGCTTCGAGCTGGCGATGTGCCTCGGCGCAGTCGGCAAGGGGCAGGGTCTGGTTGATGCTTATCCTGACCTGGCCGCTTTCAACCGCACTAAACAGCCGCTGGGCGCCTTCTTCGAGCAACTCGCGGGTAGAGATATGTGTCGCCAGTGTGGGTCGGGTTACATATAAAGAGCCTTTGGCGGCAAGTATCTGCGGGCTGAAGGGATCGACCGGCCCGCTCGCGTTGCCATAAGTCGCGAGCACACCAAATGGACGCAGTGAATCCAGGGACTTCTCGAAGGTCGCTTTGCCAATCGAATCATAGGCCGCAGCGACGCCGACACCCGCGGTAAATTCCCGGACCCGGCTGGAAATATCCTCATCCCGGTAAAGAATGGTGTGATGGCAGCCATGATCCCTTGCGAGTTGCGCTTTTTCTTCCGAGCCGACGCATCCAATCACGTTAGCCCCTAACTGGTTGGCCCACTGGCACAGAATCAGGCCGACGCCGCCGGCGGCAGCGTAAACCAATATACTATCCCCGGCCTTTACCGGGTAGGTCCTGAACAGCAGGTAATGTGCTGTCAGTCCCTTGAGCATCATCGCCGCAGCGGTTTCATCGCTGATCGAGTCCGGAATTTTAACCAGCTTGTCGGCGTCGATCAGGCGCGCCTCGGCATAGGAGCCCAGTGTCATCGGATAAGCAACGCGATCTCCCGCAGCAAGACCATCGACACCATCGCCAACCGCTTCAACCACACCGGAGGCTTCCATGCCGATAACGGCGGGCAGATCACCAACCGGGTACATACCGCTGCGACCATAAACGTCGATGTAATTCAAGCCACAGGCTGATTGCCGCAGTCGAACCTGGCCCTGCCCGGGATCACCAACCTCGATTTCTTCCCAGCTTAGTACTTCCGGGCCACCGGTCTCGTGAATTCGAATTGCCTTGGTCATTTCGGGGTCTCCGTTGAAATTAAAGTGACATTGCCTGATTCCGGCGTGCGGATCAAGCGGTGGCTGGCTTGAATCTGAGCGACAGGATAATTGTCGAGAGTACCAGGATCACACCACAGGCTTGCATTATGCTGAGGGTTTCGCTCAGTACCAGGTATGCCAGCAGTATCGAGACTACAGGCTCCAGGTTTAACAGAAAGGCGGCACGCGCCGCGGGTAGCCGCGCCAGTGCCTGGAACTGGCTCAGGATGGCGACCAGGTAACACAATGTAGCCGCGCCGAGTGCGATGATTCCCTGCCATGAATCGGGTTTGGCGAACGTGTCTATCATCAACGGCAGTATCAGTAGCAGGCCGATTGCGTTGATCCAGAAAGTCATTAGCAATGGAGACACGACAGGGGCTACCCGGGCGCCACAGACAAAGGTGAAGGCTGCGCCGCAGCTCGCCAGGGTAGCGAACAGGATGCCATTGATATCAACGCTAACTTCACCGCCGGACAAGGCCAGGTAAAGACCGATGAAGGCACCGATGAACAGGCTGATCAGCGGCAATGATGCTGCTAGCTGGCGACTGATAATCGAGTAGGCCAGCACCAGTAACGGGTAAAAGTAGAATATCAGTACGGCAAGACTTACCGTGATGGTTTCTACCGCGACCAGGTAGCAAATCATTCCGCCCGACCAGAATACCCCGAGTGCAATCAACGGTATGCGCTGCGCCGGTTCTACTTTAAAGCTGTCCCGCTTTACCAGCAGCAGCAACCCGAAAACCAGGGTCGAAGCCAGGGTTCGTATCAACATCAGGGTTAATGCATTACCACCATCCGCATAAAAGATTTTAGCGAGCGTGGTAATAGCACCGAGGCCGCAGGCAGTGATCAGTGCGTATATTATCCCGTTACGCTTAGAGAGATCATTCATAGCGCTGGCACTATAGCGGTAGTCCCGATCGCAGGCCAGATGAAACACTTTTGGGCAGGTCAGCTGACTAGCATAGAATCTTTTCCGGATTTGGATCGTAGTTCGTCTCTATCTCTACCGCTACCGGACTCTGCTCGCTTCCGAAATTACAGAGCGCCTTGCTTTAACGTGGTATCTACAATAATTTCGATTAAATCGAAGCTGGACTCGGCACTAATGTCTTCAAAGTAGATGGTGCCAGGCCAGGGAGGCACCCTTGAATCATAACCGTTCTCCGCAATAGACCTGGCGACCGTTTTAATCGCTTCTACGTACTCGCTGCACATAGCCCTGAGATCCTGTTTTGCGATCTCCAGATCGGCAATGCTATTACGGTCGATCAGGGTGGCACCAATGCCCATAAACAGTGGAATATTGCACCTGATTGCTTGCTCCACATAAAAAGAAACCGGTGTTCGGTCCTCGGCGAGACGAATGACATAGTCAGGGCAGACGCTATATTTCAAATTAAATAATTCAACCAGACTAAGTGACCCGGAGTCACTTTTTCTGGAACGCCTGCGCCTCGACGATGAAGAATTCCGCTTGTTGGCCTGGGTTACATAATCACCACGGTAGTTGGCATCATAGACACGCTTCCCCCAGGGATTTGCCGCGATAAGACGTTGAGTTGACCTTATAGCTACATTTTTACAGTTCTGTGGACCTATAAAAAATGGCGATCCAGAAGCATCGCTAAGCTCGACCCATCCATCGGGGTACTGGCTGAAAAAATGATCCATCCAGGGTTTGAGAACCGTGTCTGACAGGTGATCGAGGAATCTATTTACAAATTCAGGCTCATGGGTCAGCGCAGTGATCAATTGTTCCTGCCCATAGATATCCGCCGCCAGGCTATAAGCTGCAGTCAAATGTAAAACTGGGTTGAGCCCGGTTAAACGCTGGTAACAGGCTAAAGTCTTGTCGAGCAGTTTGGGGATGCCCGTATCCATCTCGGGTGTCTCTATATCTTGCCAGTTGTCGGAGTTGGATAAGGGCTTATCCGGATCTGTGCCCGGAGAATATTGATCTGAGTAAATCATAGTCTGGCCCAGGGCTTCCGCGG